>JAISCO010000115.1 GCA_031265535.1 Spirochaetaceae bacterium
GCAACACTTATGGTGTACGAGCCTGTTGTCCCGTCATCACCGGCTAAATCCAGCGGCCCTTCAGCTACCGAGCATGAAACAATTACCGTCATGGCGGCTATGGCCGCCGCGGTCACTACGCTTAGTAGATACGTTGTTTTACGCATAATAGTTCTCCTTAGCCTGTTTACAGGCTTGAATTATAGTGATTAATAATACATATATTTGGGATTTATTTCAACCTGCAACAGAACAAGAGAAAAAGGAAGAAGGAGCAATTAGCAATTAACAATTAACAATTAACAATGAAAAAAGGACTTGACACCTGGCGCGTATGCAAAGCGCTCTTTTCGGACTGAAGGCACGGAGTAAAGGACACTCGCGGTATGTTAGCGCGGAGCGCATGAAAACCCGCTGGCGGGCTGTTTTGTCTGAGGTTCGGCAAATTAAAGCCGGGATTATGCGTGAGTATGGCAGCTTGGAAGCATGGCATAAGCATTTAGATGAGGAACGCCCAAAACTTGAGAAGCAAGGGTGGAAATTTATTACCGGAACGGAATTACGAAATCGTAACTCAAAATTGACGGTACAGGATTTATAGCGGAAGTGTCAGGCACCAGTGCCTGACACCTTTTCGGACCGGGGTGGCAGCGAAAAAATGGGGAGCCGCCGGGATGGGGGGGGGGGGGGACTAAACGCTGATAACAGCCGCGTATGCAAAGCACCCTTTTCGGGCTGAAGGCACCGAGTAAAGGACACTTGCGGTATGCCGGCGCGGAGCGCATTGAAACCCACTGGTGGGCGGGCGGGTTCGCTCTAATTCCCCGGACGCTGTAAACGGATCACCACGATGCCGATGTGCCCGGCGGCGCCTTGACGGGACGAGTTGTTGCCGCCTGACCCTCCGTCGCCGTAGTTTACACCGGCTTTGCCGCCGGTAGGGCCGTTCTTGCCGCCGCTATTGCCGCCGCGTGAAAACTCATTTTTTCCGGTAACGGTACTGATCCAGGAAGCGCCCGCATTGCTTGCGTTCCAGGGAGCGCCTCCCGCCACTACATTTCCGTTAGAGTTTCCATTAGTTCCGGCGCCGCCCGCGCCGCCGCCGCCGCCGCCGCTATCAACGGACCCGCCGTTGGCTCCATTGCCGCCCTTGTTTCCCTTTATGCCGGAATTGCCATTACTGCCTTGGCCCCCCGTGCCATAGGCGGTACTGACTCCTGTACCGCCGCCGCCGCCCGACCCGCCGGAGTTGCCGTTCGTGTTATTGTTGGTAGTATTGTTGCAGCCTCCACCGCCGCCCCCGCCGGGCACGCTAATATTCCCGATGGCGGAGGGGCCGCCGTTCTGACCTTGTGCTTGCGACCCGTTGCCCTTGCCGCCGGCTCCGACAACTACTGCTGCGGAACCGTTTTGCAGAGGCAGCGTTGCCCCCGTTGTATACAGCAATCCGCCCGCGCCGCCGCCGCCTTCATAATTATTGCTGCCGGAACCGCCCCCCACACCGCCGCCGCCAGCTACGATAAGATAGTCGGCCTTTATGGATGCCGTTGATTTATCAAGGAACGACAGCGCGCCTGATGCAAAGAATGTATGCACCTCGTAATATCCATTACCACCCTCCGCCGGTATAAAATTGGTGTAACCGCCCTCTGCCATCGGCGTCAAATCCGTGTCCGCAACATAACACAGATTCAAAGTATAACCCTTGCTTGTGAGACTCGGCTCTACACCGCTGAGCGGTTTTCTTACCGTAACGGTTACAGCCGTAGGAACGTTTATATATTCGCTGAGCGTGGGAATAGCCGCCGGGGATTGAGAGGGGGTTGCGCCGCTGTCGTTAGGCGATGCCTCAATAGTCAGCCCGTCTTTATAGGCAACATAAACGGTCTGCGTATCAAGAGGCGCTAAATCCCGCTCAAAACCGTCAACACCCTTTTTTACCTTAAAAGTTTTTAACGAAAGATCGGGCAGTTTGACAGCCTTTATACGGTATGTTTTTGCCGCGCTTTTATACTGCGAAGTAACGGTTATCGTATACTCGTTAAGCCCTTCAGTCAGCGCGAGGTTATCATCAAGTTCCTTCACGCCGCTTGCGGGGGATACCTGCCGCAGTTCAGGCTCCAAATACGGATTTTCCGCCTGCGCCGATATGGAAAACCCCTCCGCGTCGAACGGAACCGCAATCGTGTAGTCGAACGTGTTTTTGCCGAAGTCCGGGCTGATAACCCCATTGCTCGCGTAGAGGCCGCTGAGGAACGCGGTCGTTTTGTCCGCTTCCGGTGTAAATTCAACGGTTACCACGAGGTCTCCGGGCGTCATTCCTAAGGTCCATTCGTTGCTGTTTGCGATAGAAGACGGCCGGAAGCTTACGTTGGTCCTTTCAGGGCCGCCCTCCAGGCTGTAAGAGCCGGTTATAGACTTGACAAACCAGTAGACCTGTCCATCCCCCGTTCCTTTAGAGGTACCGCCGTTGTCCGCGGCTGCTATACGCTACGGATGCACAGAAAGCGTAACGGTCGCTCCCGCCTTTACCTTCCCCGACGGAGAGCTTGTAACGATACCACCCGCATTGCTCACGACAATCACTTTCCCCGCTTCATCCTTTTCCGGTATGACGCTGATGCTGTATCTGGGACCGGGGTCGAGAATCTCCTCCTCCTCGTTGGCGATATCACCACCACCATCACCACCGGCAGAGCAGGCCGCAAATAAAATCGCGGCGGCTGTCACAAAACCGTAAAAAAGATGCTTTTTCATCTTTTGCCTCCTTGAAACCATGAATTTTACCGCTCAATGTTAGTGTAGGTAAGATATGTCTTTTTTTCAAAAAAATCAACACCGGCCAGCCCACCAGCCCGCCAGCGGGTTTAACATACGCTCCGCGCCCGCCAGCGGGCCTACATGCGCTCCGCGCTAGCATCCCCTAAGCGTGGTTTCAGCCTCTGCTTTTGGTAAGGAGAGGGCGCTTTGCATACGCGGCTGCCTGCATTGCTAATTGTTAATTGCTCATTTTTACTTCTTCCTTTTTACATCCTCACCTTCATTCATAACTGATCATTGATAATTCCTAATTGTTAATTGCTAATCTACATTTTACTTTTTACTTAGCATTGAGGGCGGAGCGGCTTTTGGTTCGATAGCGGCTTTCGAGGTTTTACCTTTAATCCGATAATTCGTGTTAATCCGCGTAATTAGTGGCTAATTTTCCTGAATTCAGGAGGGGCTCTTAAAAACTTATTCGACTTCTTTGACTTCGCGGTTTATAAAATTCTTCATGTATTTATCGCCGAAAATACCCCATTTTACGCAGCTTCTTCTGCAATAGCCGCCATTTTTTTATAAAAAATCTGTAAATTTTCAAAAAAATATTTAACGGCTTTGAATTGCCGTACTTTGTAACAATATCATAATATATACTGTTGCGAAATTCCCTAAATACGGGCATAGCATCCACTAAATCAATAAACATATCATAAAGCATATTGCTTGTTTCGTGGTTGTAATCAGTTGTTGAACTAATACCGCTCATATCATACAAAGTAATCATTGTTTTCAAATGCACAAAGCGGGTCTTGTATATCCATATTTCTTTAAGACAAAATTCGTAATCAGATATAATCTTATAACGCTCGTTATACATGCCGTGACAAAAAAACAAGCTGCGCCTAATCAATATATTTTGATGA
The DNA here is from genome assembly GCA_031265535.1 of Spirochaetaceae bacterium. Taxonomy (GTDB): domain Bacteria; phylum Spirochaetota; class Spirochaetia; order Treponematales; family Breznakiellaceae; genus JAIRMY01. Next base: position 3,666 of record JAISCO010000115.1, read on the forward strand.
TTTATCGAACCGTTTCTAAGCAGGGAATAAACAGTCACATCTTTAGGATAAATTATCTTTGAACCATCGGTCGTTATTACATCGCTGTAATAAATACCCGCCTCTGCCAATCCCGTAATCTCATCAAACACATTTTTTAATGTCTCAGCTTCAATCAAGCAGTCGCCGCTGTTCAAAAACAGACAGAAATCCCCATGCGCCTGTTTAATCCCCTTATTCATCGCGTTGTAAATACCGGCATCCGGCTTTGATACCCAATACGTGATTTTATCCGCGTATTTCCTGATTACATCAATACTACCGTCGTCCGAACCGCCGTCAATAACAATGTATTCAAAATCGCTAAATGTTTGCGTAACAACACTTTGCGCGGTTTTTTCAAGACCTGCGGCATTGTTCTTGTTCACGGTGATAATAGAAAGTTTCACGATTTACGTCCCTGAAAAACTAAAGTTTTTATTCATCTTCATAATATAGCGCAACTGCTTCTTTTACATTTGTAATCGCTTCGTCTATTGTTTTTCCCTGTGACGCGACATTATTTTCAAGACAGGTTGCGACAAACCATTCTTCTTCCTGTTTTATTATTACAGTACCTCTAAATTTCATTTTTTCCCCCAGCCAATTTCCCACCCGCATTCTCCCGAAAAGCAGCATACGCCTTTTTTATCCCCTCTTTCAATTCCGTTTTAGCCTTCCACCCCATCGCGGTTAAACGCGCAATATCGAGCAGTTTTCGCGGCGTTCCGTTGGGTTTGGCGGTATCCCAAGCGATTTTACAAATTCTGCCCGGCGTATCTTCATAAACAATATCCCGAATTAACGCCGCAAGGTCTTTTATCGTTATGTCGGTTCCGGTACCAATATTGACAAATTCGCCAATCTCAACGGCATTTTTATATTCCATAAGATACACAAGCGCGTCCGCAATATCCTCGCTGTAAAGAAATTCCCGAAAAGGCGATCCGTCGCCCCAAAGAACAACATTATCGCCGCCCGATATTTTCGCCTCATGAAATTTACGAATCATGGAGGGCAATACATGGCCGTTTTCGAGATCGTAAGTGTCGCCGGGGCCGAACAAATTAGCCGGCATCACCGAAATATAATTTGTTCCATATTGTTTATTATAGGCCGTACACAATTTAATAACGGCAATTTTTGCAATGGCATAGGCATCGTTTGTCGGTTCAAGCGCTCCGGTCAAAAGATAATCTTCTTTGAGAGGCTGCGCCGCCAGTTTGGGATAAATGCACGACGAACCGAGATTGAGCAGTTTTTTAACATTATTTTCATAGGCCGCATGGACAACATTAAAACCGATCATCATGTTTTTATAGATAAAATCGGCCGGGTAGCTGGAATTTGCGCCGATCCCGCCGACTTTTGCCGCCGCCAAAAAAACATAATCCGGCTTTTCCGCCCTAAAAAAAGTGTTCGCCGCCGCCTGATCCAGCAAATCCAGCTCAGAATGAGTACGGGTTATAATATCTTCATAGCCGTTTGCGCGGAGTTTTCGTAAAATCGCGCTTCCCACAAGGCCGCGATGCCCCGCAATATAAATCTTATCCGTTTTATTCATGATACTGCTTCACTTCATAGCCGCCGCTCAGCAAATGACGATCCTGCTCCGCCTGTTTCATATCCGATTCAACCATCATTTTTACCAATTCGGGCAACTGCACCTTGGGTTTCCAGCCAAGTTTTTGGAGCGCTTTTGACGGATCGCCGATAAGCAATTCAACTTCGGCGGGCCTGAAATATTTTGGATCAATCTCTACCCGCGCCTCGCCGGTTTTTGTGTCAATCCCTTTTTCGTCAATCCCCTTCCCCTGCCACCGAATATCGATACCCGCCTCGGCAAACGCCATCGTAATAAAATCGCGCACACTGGTTGTTACACCGGTCGCCATAACATAATCGTCGGGCTCATCCTGTTGAAGCATAAGCCACATAAGCTCCACATAATCACCGGCAAACCCCCAATCGCGTTTTGCGTCAATATTTCCCATATACAATTTATCCTGCAAACCCAATTTAATACGGGCCGCGGCGCGGGTAATTTTTCGCGTAACAAAAGTTTCCCCGCGAATAGGACTCTCATGATTAAAAAGAATTCCGTTACACGCAAACATTCCATAAGATTCACGGTAATTTACCACAATCCAATAAGCATAAAGTTTTGCGGCGGCATAGGGGCTGCGCGGATAAAAAGGCGTAGTTTCTTTTTGCGGAATTTCCTGCACCTTGCCGTATAATTCACTCGTCGAAGCCTGATAAAACCGCGCCGTTTTTTCCATTTTCAATATACGAATCGCCTCAAGCAAACGCAGCGTCCCCAGACCATCCGTATCGGCGGTATATTCCGGCGATTCAAACGAAACCTGCACATGACTTTGCGCGCCCAAATTATAAATCTCGTCAGGCCGCACCTCCTGAATAATCCTGACCAAATTCGACGTATCGGTGAGATCGCCGTAATGCAGAAAAAAATGTTTATCCTTTTCGTGCGGATCCTGATACAAATGATCAATCCGCCCCGTATTAAAGCTGGACGCCCGCCGCTTTATCCCGTGTACATCATAACCCTTTTTAAGCAGCAATTCAGAAAGATACGCGCCGTCCTGCCCGGTAACCCCGGAAATCAAAGCCGTCTTGGATTTACCCATAAAAAACCTGCCGTCCGTCAAATTAATTCTGTCTTCCTCAATATGTTACTCAATTCCCGAATATTACTCAATTCCTGATATTGGACTTGCAGCAATTTTACTTTTAGAAAATGTATGGTAAAAAGGTAAAAAGTAAGAGGGAACAAGGAAAAATGAGTAATTAACAATTATCAATGAGCAGTTAGGAATGAGGAATGAGGAGTGAGGAGTGAAGAATGAGGAGTGACAGGTAAAAGGTAACGCTTCCGGGATGCTAACGCGGAGCGTATGAGAAACCCGCTGGCGGGCGGGGGGTGGCGTAAGACCACTGTCAACAAGTTAACAGAACTGGATACCCCACCTCCCTGTCTCCTCAACAGTTTGATTTGTGGTTGTGGTGGAAATGAGGCTTCTTTAGGTATTCTTTCCTCTTTACTTTACGGCC
>JAISCO010000116.1 GCA_031265535.1 Spirochaetaceae bacterium
TATTTGAGCATGGCGGTTTTGGAAAATATCCTGAGAATCAAAGATGAGATACACGAAGTTTGTCTGCGAACAGGACGCCGCCCAAACGAAATTCGCTTGATGGCGGTATCCAAATTCCAGGAAATATCTTTGATAGAAGAAGCGGCGAAGGCGGACCTGCGGCTTTTTGGCGAGAGCAGAGTACAGGAAGCCGCGAAGAAATTCAATACGTTAAGACGCCTATATCCCGACATTGAACTTCATTTAATTGGACATTTGCAGAGAAACAAGGCGAAAACCGCCGCCGCGCTTTTTGATTGCGTTGAATCGCTTGACAGCGCCGGGATCGCCCGGGAACTCGGACTCGTTATCGTGGCAAGCCCTACGATCCCAAACTTGACGGCGCTTTTTGAACTGAACGCCGGTGAGAAAACAAAATCCGGCTTCATGGACGAGGACGCGCTATGCGCCGGCGTTGAGACCGCGCTTGAAGCCGGCGGGATTAAACCGGCCGGACTTATGACGATGGCGCCCTTTACAAGTGATGAAACAGCCATCCGCAAAGCTTTCCGCAAACTGGTAAAAGCGCAGACTCGACTGCGGCGGGCATTTCCGGAGTGCGCTTGGGACTGTCTTTCGATGGGAATGTCCGGTGATTTTAAGATTGCGATTGAAGAAGGCTCCACACTAATTCGAATCGGAACAGCCCTATTTGGAGAACGTTGTGAAACTGTTGGGTAAAACGGCGTGGTTTGCCTTATCGCTGATATTTACCGCGGGACTCATTCCGTTGTATGCCCAAACCGGCGCGGGAACAGCCTCGGCGGGAACAAGCAGCGTTGACGAGATTCAGTTTCCACAATGGAGCAAAGATTTACGGCGCGGGGAAATTATCGCCTTCGGCACACTCCCTTTTTCGTGGCTCGTGTCCACAATAGCGATAGATATTTCCCGTACAATTGCGCATAACGGCGATCAACGCTACCTGCCGTGGCCTTTGAAACCGGCAGGCGCGCCTGCTATGTCAAATGATGAATTTATTATGTCGATAGGCGTCGCGGTCGGCATTTCAGCCCTTGCCGCCATTGTCGATCACATTATAATCAAATACAAACGCAAGAAAGCCGCGGAACTAAAACTGGCGAATTCCCCTCAAGAACCAATCATTATCAGGCGTCCCATAGAAAGTTCCGAATATACCGCGAATTCAGGGAATACCGAATGAGCTTTTTTAGCCGCTGACAAGAGATTGATTGTGGGCTATTATCACGGGACAGTTGAGCTGCCGTTTAGCGAAATTAAACGACTTGACATTTATATCGCGGAAAACCTGCGCCTGATGCGCCGCTCACAGATCAAGGTAAGACATTTACGGGCAAAGGTGAACGGAAAGCCGGCAAAACCATCGCGCATCGTTAAATCCGGCGATGATTTGCTTCTGTCATGGAGTGATTGTCCGCCGTCCGGCGTCATTCCCGAAAACATACCGCTTAATGTCTTGTACGAGGATGAGCGCGTCATTGTATTGAATAAAGCGCAGGGAATGGTAGTCCACCCCGGCGCAGGGAACTGGAGCGGCACACTGGCTCACGCGCTGCTTTGGCGGCTTACGGAGAAAGTGAACAGCAGCGCAATAACCGGCTTCACCGACAGTTCCCGGCCCTTCATTGTCCACCGTTTGGACAAAGACACATCCGGCGTCATAATCGCCGCGTGGGATGCCGCCACCCTTGCTTTTTTGGCAGATCAATTCAAAGCGGGAACAGTGCGTAAAGTTTATGCCGCTATTGTAAAAGGCTGTCCAGTGGAAAAACGCGGCATAATTTCATCAAACATAGTCCGCGATAAACACCGGCGTAAACTCTTTACCGTTTCGGAAAACACCGGCAAGACCGCGATCACACACTACCGCGTGATAAGAACCGTGGGGGACTGTTCACTGCTGTCGCTGCGTCCCAAGACAGGCAGAACACACCAACTTCGCGTACACCTGCGTTCTATCGGTCATCCCATCATAGGCGACCCGCTGTACGGCCGTCCCATAGGCGGAGGCGGCGATGCAAACACGTTACAGCCAAGCCTCGCGCTCCACGCCAAAATGCTTGAAATCGTTCTGCCGGACGGCGGCAAACCCTCTCGCTTTATAACAAAACTGCCGCATCGTTTCAAAGAAATTCTGCGGCAGTTTAACGATTAGCTTACAGTATTTTTAGAACAGCCGGCCCTTACATGGACGCGGCGTGTTTATACCCGGCAAACTCCCCGTCAGGTACAAAGCTCAGCAACGACGCTATATCGGAACTGTTACGGGCGCGGCTTAACTCCGTGCCATCCTCATTAAGCAGTATGGCGGTAGGAGTAGACCTAACGTTTCTGCGCGCCGCTTCCGCGATACCGGTTTCGCTGGCCGCGTCAATAGTGTTAACCGGAATACCCAGCTTTCCGGCAGCCGCTTTTGCGTCAGGGCAAGAAGGACAACCATGCTGTACAAACAGCAATATACGCGGTTTGGACGGTTCACCTTTTTCAACAATATTTTTAGACAGAGCAGACGGCGCGGCTTCAGCCCCGCTTACCACGCAAGACTCGCAAGTTACAAGCGGCGGCTCCGATGTTTCAATATCGTACAGCCTGCGCTCTTTGAACTCCTCACGCTTACCCTTATTCCAGTTACGAACAGACCGGTAGTAACCAACTATCCGGCTATAAACCTCCGCGGTAGTCCCTTTCACATTAGAAAGTTCTTCCCGCGCCTGCGCTAAATCCTTATCAATTTCCTCAAGTTTCCTCATAAAATCCCCTGATTTTTTTACAGAAGGCATTGACGCCTAACAAGCGCCGGCAGCCTCCTAAACTTTGGTATCCTCAAGAATACCCTCCCCCTTTTTTTACTCCCAAGCTAACCACGTAAAACATGTTGAACCGCGGGCCCCGCGTAATAAGCATGATCAACCGGCATTACAAGCTAAACACGTAAAACATGTTGAACCGCGGACCCGGTTAGACGGCGGTTTTCAGAACTGCGTCCCGCTCTGCTTCCAGAGCGGTGATACGGCGGCGCAGTTCCTCCTCCTGTTCATGCTTGCATTTGGGACAAGTAAAATACTCACCCTGTAGATAACCGTGCACAGGACAAACCGAAAAAGTAGGCGATATAGTAAAATATGGTATCCGGTAATTCTGCGCAATAGCTTTTACAAGATCGCGGCAAGTACGCCAATCGTCTATAGCCTCGCCCAAGAAAGCATGAAAGACCGTGCCTCCGGTGTAAGCGCTCTGAAGTTTTTCCTGCAAATCCAGCGCGTCAAAAACATCATCCGTCTGCATAACGGGAAGCTGCGTCGAATTCGTATAGTAAGGCTCATCCGCTCCAGCGGTAATAATATCCGGGTAATGTTCTTTATCATGCTTAGCCAGCCGGTAAGAAGCGGATTCGGCGGGCGTAGCCTCAAGATTGAATAAATCACCGGTTTCTTCCTGAAAGTCGGCCAGCTTGCCGCGCATAAATTCAAGAATTTTAAGCGCGAAAGCCTGCCCCTTCTCCGTACAGATTGTAATATCCGTTCCCAAAAAGTTACGCAGGCATTCATTCATTCCGACAAGTCCTATAGTATTAAAATGATTATTCAATGTCCCAAGATAACGCATTGTGTACGGGAAAAGTCCTGATTCCAGCAAATTGTTGACCGCTTTCCGCTTTATGATAAGAGACTCTTTTGCCAGCTTCATCAAAGCAAGAAGCCGGTCAAAGAATTCCCCCTCATTTTTTGACTTTTTTGCCAAGTAGCCGATACGGGGCAAATTGATCGTAACAACGCCGATTGAACCGGTCAGTTCGTCAGAACCGAAAAGCCCGCCGCCGCGTTTGCGCAATTCCCGCTTATCAAGTTGAAGCCTGCAGCACATAGAGCGGACATCGCCCGGGTTCAAGTCTGAATTCACAAAATTCTGAAAGTAAGGCGTGCCGTACCGTGAAGTCATCTCGAACAACAAGCCGGTGTTTTCACTATCCCAGTCAAAATCGGCTGTAATGTTGTAAGTTGGGATAGGATACTGAAAGCCCCGCCCTTCCGCGTCGCCTTCCAGCATCAATTCGATGAAAAGTCTGTTGACTCTGTCCATTTCCGGCTTGCAATCCCCATAAGTAAAATCAAGCTCTTTGCCGCCGACCACAGCTTTTTTGTCCTTAAGATCGTCCGGTACGGTCCAGTCCAGCGTGATGTTAGTAAAAGGCGCCTGGCTGCCCCAACGGCTTGGCGTATTCACACCGAATACAAAACTCTGAAGGCACTGTTTAACCTCTTTATCGCTCATGCCGTCCGCTTTAACAAACGGGGCTATGTAAGTGTCAAAAGAGCTGAAAGCCTGAGCGCCCGCCCACTCATTCTGAAGACAGCCCAAAAAGTTCACCGCCTGCTGCATCAATGTTGAGAGGTGCTTTGCCGGCTTGCTGGTAATTTTATCCGGAACGCCGCCCAGTCCCTCTTTTATGAGTTGGCGCAGCGACCAGCCGGCGCAATAGCCGGAAAACATAGATAAGTCGTGCAGATGAAAATCCGCGTTCCTGTGGGCATCCGCGATTTCAGGAGAGTATATGTTTTTAAGCCAGTAATTTGCTGTGATGCTTCCGGAATTATGCAAAATTAGACCGCCTAAAGAATAATTGACGTTCGCGTTCTCGTTGACGCGCCAGTCAGACTGCTTCAAGTAGCCGTCCATAGTCTCATCTATGTCAAGCATTAACTTTTTTGCATCGCGCATCGCGTCATGCTTGGCGCGGTACAGGATGTAAGCCTTCGCCACAGCGGTTTCTTTCGCTTCAATAAGAGCGTTTTCAACCAAATCCTGTATTTCCTCAATCGCCGGAATCGATTTTTCATGCCTAAAATTCATCATATCGGCGATCATCTCTTCGACACGGCTTGTTATATCCTCTATTTTCTTGTCATTTACCTCATCTATTTCGCCGCCGCTCTGCCGCTTGCTCTTTTGAACAGCGGCAAAAGCCTTGGAAATAGCGTTTTTAATTTTAGAACGGTCGTAAGGTTTTACTTCACCCGACCGTTTCACGACGTTTTTTATCACTTCTTTCTCCCAATTTCTTAATTTCTTGAATAAATTCGTCAAGATTCTCAAAACGGCGGCATACGGACGCAAAACGTATATACGCTACCTCGTCAAGCCGCCCCAATTTTTCCAGCGCCATTTCACCAATAAGGCTTGTAGGCAATTCCCGGTCCAAACCGGCGGAAATAGCCGTCTGATCCTCAATTTCGTTGACAAGCCGCTCAATGTCCATCCGCGACACAGGCCGTTTCTGGATAGCGCGTTCAAGCCCCGCCTCAATTTTTTTGCGGTCAAAGGGCTCACGCCTGCCGTCGCGCTTTACTACCATAAGCGGCTTTTCCTCTATACGCTCATAGCTTGTAAAACGGCATCCGCAGGCGCCGCACTCCCGCCGGCGCCGCACGGCATCTCCGTTAGCAAGCGTCCTGGATTCAACAACTTTATCGTCTATATTTCCGCAATAAGGGCACCGCACTATTTTTTACCTCCTGCTTATTTATATATAGCGGTTTATTCTGATAAAGTCAAGACACCACACTATCTGTCGCGCCCCCGCCAGCGGGTTTACATGCGCTACGCGCCGGCATACCCAAAGCGGACTTCGGCCTCTGCCGCCGGGTCCGCAAATAGCGGTTGGCATACGCGCCGGCCAGCCGGTTTACATACGCTCCGCGCCCACCAGTGGGTTTACATACGCTCCGCGTTAGTGTCCCGGAAGCTGGGTTTACGTCGTGCCTCAGGGACTGGCAACGGCGATTGGCATACGCGCCTGTCAGCAGCCCGCCAGCGGGTTCTCATCTGCTCCGCGCCCACCAGTGGGTTTACATACGCTCCGCGTTAGCGTTTTGCCGCCGCAAACTTGTTTGCGCCTCGTTGGCGGCGAGATGCGGTTACTATGCAAGCGGTCTTCGGGGCTTTGCCTCCGCTTCGATAATCCGATAATTTGCGATAATTCGCGTAATTTGCGGCCCATATTCCGGTTAAGGAGGGGGGCGCTGTTTCACTGTCAACAAGTTAACAGAACTGGATACCCCACCTCCCTGTCTCCTCAACAGTTTGATTTGTGGTTGTGGTGGAAATGAGGCTTCTTTAGGTATTCTTTCCTCTTTACTTTACGGCC
>JAISCO010000157.1 GCA_031265535.1 Spirochaetaceae bacterium
GGCGCGATCGCAAAGCTCATGGCATTCTACGCATATTCGCAGGACGAAGAGAGGGGCTATCAGCCCATGGCATACGAGGCGGCGCGGACCGAAAACCGCTACCGGACGGGAGGCAAAGATATAGGGAACGGGTAAAAAACGGTTTGAATGAGGAACAGGCGTATTCAATTCAATACACGAACCGCCACCCGGTCGCAAAACCGCATTGCGGTTTTGCTTCTGCGATTTTTCTGTTCTGCGCAGCCTCACGCCGGAACGCCTCGCCGCAATTTTGAACGATGTAAAACGCGGCGAGTGCCCCGCCGAATATCTGGAACTCGCGCAGGATATTGAATTAAAAGATTTACATTACCGCAGCGTCCTCTCGACGCGCAAGGACGCGGTAACGGGGCTTGAGATAAAAATAATTCCCGCAGACGATGGCAAGCGCGGCGCGGCACTGGCGGATTTTATAGAGCGCGATATTGTGAAAAACCCGAAAGCGAAACTGCGCGTTCTCATCCGCGACATGCTCGACGCGCTCGCAAAAGGGTTTTCCGCCAATGAAATCGTCTGGGATACGGGCGGGGCGCAGTGGAAACCCGCCACATACAAATACCGCGATCCCCGCTGGTTCCAGTACGACAGGGAAACCGGAACGCGCCTCATGCTTCGCGCCCCCTACGGCAACGAACTTGAACCGCTGAAGCCGTATCATTTTGTTATTCACGAGCCGCATTTGATAAGCGGAAACCAGATTATGGCGGGGCTCCCGTTTCCCGCGCTCTATTTCTGGATGCTCAAAAGCTGTGATGTAACAAGCTGGGCGGCGTTCATCGACCGCTACGGCTATCCCATCCGCATAGGAAAATACGGCAAGAAATTCACGGAGGCGGACAAGCTCACTTTATATCGAGACGCGCCGTGGCGAATATCGGGCAGGACTTCGGCGCGGTAATCCCCGAAAGCGCGGCGCTTGAAATTATCGAGTCGAAACACGCGAGCGAAACGTCCAATGTCTACAAGCACATGGCGGACTGGGTAGACAAGCAGATTTCAAAACTGGTGCTGGGCCAGACGATGACCGCCGATGAAGGCGCGTCCCTCGCGCAGAGCAAAACGCATGAGGAGGTGCGGCAGGACATCGCCGACAGCGACGTTATGCAGATTGTCGACACGGTTAACGCCGCGCTTGTCGTGCCGTACATTGATTTGAATTTCGGCAAGCAGGACGAATACCCCAAAATTGATTCGCAGCGAAGGGTTTCATACCCCGCCCTTCAGGGCGGTTAGGGTATGGAACCCTGAGTCTAACCACCGCTAAAAAACAACATGCCCCGCCCTGAAAGGCGGGGCTGTTGACATGTTCAAACCGGATGAAAAAAACATTGAGCAGATTATCATGGCGGTTGAAAAACTGGGGGCGCAGGGTTTGAAAGTCAAAGCCGACGAGGTGCGCTCGCTCATCGGCCTGTCGAACCCCGAAGAGGGGGATGAGGTGATCGGGGGCCGCGCCGCGCCCGCAGATATGTCGTAAGGCAGCGAAGCGTAAATAGACACGTTATGTGCTGAGTCCACCCGTTACACCAGTTGCCGGCATGGACGCCGGCGGAGCTTCTATTGCATATCTTTTGTATAATCTATTTTTTTATATAAGGAAAATATTATTTTCCCATGAAACAATGCCTCTAATGCCATAAATATATCCGCGAAAATTAAAAATATAAAAGAAGGAACCATTGCCCTTGTGTATTTATTCTTTATTATTTTTTGCTTTTTTATTGCCCGTGCCAGTATAAATTCATAAAAAAGCATACCACTGCTAAAAAACAGCCAAATAATCATACTTCGGGTAAAACTCAATAATAGAGCATTGCTAACGGCTGGTTCCCCAGAAAAAATATTAATTAAAATACCAATAACAAATTGTATAATACCCAACAACAATGTCACATAAAATATTACATGAAGCATTACGCCGCCGCCTATACCAAGACCGCCACCCCATCTAATACCGGCACGTTCACACCAACATTTATATTGTTCCAAATGTGCCCGATTTTGATACCCGCCAACAAAGCCTGAATTTGAAATAACATAAAGCATGAATTTACATTTATTGTTTACACAATACTGCTCCATTTGCTGAAGAAAATGTATCAAATGAGAAGGAATACCGTCAACATAAAGCGGAACCGATATTATAACTGTGTCCACACTTTTAAGATCCGTAAATATATTATCATAATTTCGAGATACGCTAATAGTTTTTGACATAACTTTTTGCGGAAAAAGCATAAAACTTAAGACTTTTGAAAAAAAGGCCGATGCGCCTCCTTTTTTCTTCGGACTGCCATTAACAACCAATATATTCATTTTAAGAATCCTCCTATTTCATTAATGTATTTTATCATATGCAAATTACCTTCGTGGCAATCCATATTGCTCTGGTTTGCCTCTACAATTAATTGCGCGGTAATTTTCTCTGTTTCCAGAAAATCCCCATATAAAAACACCGTAAGGCGCTTTTGGTCAACGTTGTATCTGCGCCTGTGTCTCATCGTCCCGGAACGGTATGTAAAAAATGGCAAACTTGTTGAAATACTTCGATCAATAACTTTTTTAACCGGTTCACTATATCCGCCATAACAATTTTGACTTATTAAAATTATCTCTTTACTGTTCCCCATTAATGAACCGATATTTCTTAGGCCGTCACTGATTTTACAAATTCCAGGGGTTTTTAGCCAACAATAGAAACAACCCATACACGGAGCGAATGGGCCATTGGCATTAATTATTTCAAAATCATTTTCGGCTATTCCTAATAATGCAAAATCTTGTTCATTTAAGTCATGGACTAATACCTTCAAAATATCTCCCCCCTTTTATGCTGCTGTTACTATATAAATTGACTGGCCTCTTTGTCAAGAGGCAATTGATTTTTTTATCATAAATTTTTTCTTTGCGGCGGCACCGGCGCACGGAGCGGACCGTATCAGGATGCGGGATATGACGTGCGCCTTGTTACCCTGCCCGAATATGACGTGCTGGATTACATCCCGCCCGGAAACGTCTATGGAATTCTCGCCGCGCCGCCCCGCGCGGAATTCAGCCGGGCGAAAAACTCTCGCCCGCGCAATTTTGCCGGCGCGTTAGAAACGGTCAACGCCTGTCTGCAAATAATCCAGCGGTGCAGGATTCAAAACACCCTGAAATTCTGGGCTATGGAAAATCCCGTGGGCTACCTGCGGCAGTTTTTGGGCCGCCCGCACTAC
>JAISCO010000199.1 GCA_031265535.1 Spirochaetaceae bacterium
GTGCGCTATTTTTCCGGCTTCAATGGATTTTCTTAGTGTGGCGCTTACAAATTCCTGCCCCGCAAGTTCGTCAAATGTTTTGGGTCTGCGCCTTGTCGCCGTAACTTCAAATGTCATCCTAAAAAGTATAGCAAAAATAATCCCCTCCGCCAACCCGCCGCATTGCGCCACCAGGGATTCCGATTTCGGAAAAATTCCGAATTTGACATAGTTTTAGCAACACTTTTTTGATTTTGGGTGCATTTTTGCTCCGTAAAAACAATACTTTCTGCTCCAATTTGCTTCGTTACGCTTCGCAAATCATACTTTAACCGCTTATGCCGCCTAAAATTACCTTTTGCGGTAAAAATTGACGCTAATTTTCGTTTTGAAATCGGAATCGCTATTGCGCCACAATTTTTCTAAGTGAAAAGAGTGGAGTGAGCCAAAAAAATCTAGCCCAAATTATAATAAAGGACGCTCGAAGGAGGGCGTCCTTATGGGGTTAGACATGAAAGACAAGAAAAAGTTATGCGGCATTGTTACCGGAACGGTCATTTTTTTGTATTTCTATCTCCGGGGCGAGAAAAGAATTTTTCTTCCACTGTATACAAAAACTATCATCCAGCCTGATAAGAACCGTAACCTTGTCCTTAGGACGCGGCAGGTTTTTATTGGTTTTAAGTATCTGAAAATGACGGCTCTCAAAACGCACGACGTAATCGCTGCCCGCCGTCCTTTCGTATTCACGACAAAGAATATCTGCCAAATTAACGTTCCCCAGCGGGATATGCGCGTCTGTAGCATCGGCGGCTACCAGCCCGCCCAAAAATGGCTTAAAGACCGAAAAGGTCGTTCTCTCACCTACGATGAAATCGAGCATTACCGGAAAATCTTAACAGCCCTGCATTTGACCATTGAAATACAGGCGCGGATTGATGAGGTAAAAGGCGTTTAATGCGGAGTTCACGTTCCTTCCGCATGGCGGACTTGGCGTCTTAACCATGCGGAAGGCTTTCGGGAGCGACGGGACTCGAACCCGCGGTCTCCGGCGTGACAGGCCAGCGCGATAAACCAGCTTCGCTACGCCCCCAATGTTTATAGCTTATACCGGCCAAAAAAAAATGTCAATAGTCCGCATGGGCAATTCGCAGTTAACAGTGAGGAGTTAGCAGTTAGCAGTGAGCAGTGAGCAGTGAGGAATGAGGAATGAGGAATGAAGAGGGGGAAGCGCATAAATCATAAACCGTTAAAATTTTGAAGTTTTTATGATAAATTTTTTGTCGCTGCTCCCCCTAGCTCCAAAGGTTTTGCTTCGCAAAACGCTTTTCCGCTACCCCCACCCATTAACAGTAGCTTAGTGGACAGAAGGACAGTGGATAGAGCAACAGGAAAGGCGGCAGTTTTACTTTTAGCACTAAAAGTAAAACTGCCGGGTTAACGATAGCTAGCAGCCTGTTGCACTTGTAGGTTTTTACGGCACACAGTGCCGACGTCACTGTTCACCTGCGGTGAATTTGCCGAAAAACCACGATTTATGGGCTGCTGTAAACCAAAGGTTCAATGGAAGAGTGCAAGGTAAAATCGCCTCATAGGCGCCGCCTCATAGGCGATTTTTTTATGTTTTTTGCGCGAAGCGCAACAAACTCCTAGCGGGTTGTCAAAGTGGGTGGGGCGCTTTAATATAGAGTAAATGAGCGGGAAAAAGAGACAGGCGGCGTGTTTGACGCTGGAGGATGGAAGTGAATATTTAGGCTGGTCTTTTGGAAAGACCCGTTCTACGGCGGGCGAAGTCGTGTTTAGCACCGGAATGACAGGCTATCCCCAATCGCTTACCGATCCGAGCTTTCACGGGCAGATACTCGTATCAACATATCCGCTGCTTGGGAATTACGGCGTGCCGGTGGAAACTAAGACGCTCTCGCCATATTTTGACAAATATGGCGTACCGGTTCATTTTGAGTCCGGCCGGATACAGGCCGCCGCCTTTGTCGTTTCTGAAAACTGTGAAGAACCAAGCCATTTTGCAGGCGGCGCGTCACTGTCCGCGTGGCTTATGAACGAGCAAATACCGGCGATTTGCGGAATAGATACACGCGCCCTCACAAAACGCCTGCGGGAAGAAGGCGTGATGCGCGGAAAAATTATTATCGAGGGGCAGGAGAACGTCGATTTTGCCTCCGGCGATATGAGCAATCCTGTCGCGGATGTTTCGTGCGCCGAACTCAAGATTTATACGCCGCCGCCGCTAACGGCGCCGGTTGCGGGCGCGGGGAAAATGCTGCGGATTGCGCTGATTGACTGCGGCGTTAAAGCAAATATACTGCGCTGCCTGCTGTCTCGCGGAGTGGAAGTTATCCGTCTGCCTTGGAACTATGACCTGCGCGACCTGGAGTACGACGGCATATTTTTATCGAACGGTCCGGGCGACCCCAAAGCGTGTGGAAAAACAATTGCAAGCCTGCGCCGCGCCTTTTCAGTTAAAAAACCGATATTCGGCATTTGTTTGGGCAATCAGTTGATGGCGCTTGCTGCGGGCGGCGACACGTACAAACTGCGGTACGGGCATCGCGCCCAGAACCAGCCTTGCTCCGACATTGAGACTGAACGATGCTATATCACCAGCCAGAATCACGGTTACGCGGTGCGCGGCGAAAGCCTGCCGCTTGGCTGGGAACCTTGGTTTGTAAACGTGAATGACGGGACGATAGAAGGCATACGCTCCGAGAACGGACTATTTTCCGCCGTTCAGTTTCATCCGGAAGGCTGTCCGGGCCCCCGTGACACAGAATTCCTTATCGACCGCTTTTTGGACCAGGTGCGGCGGCATATAGCGTAAGGAAAATGAGCAATGAGGAATTAAGAATGAGCAATGAGCCTCCCCGCCGCAAGCAATATTCTTGACCCACGATTCGGGGAATGAGTATACTGTACTGTGTGGAAGGATTTACCGCAAAGTCAAAAAAGTCAAATAGATATAAGTAAAGGAAATAAAAGACATTCATGTGGCTCAACTATTGAGTTATTTGAGGCTTTCCGGAATTTCATTTGAATTTTTATTTAATTTTAATGTACGGTCATTCAAAGACGGTATACGCCGAATAGTTTTGAATGACAAAAAAACTTTTTCGACTTCTTCGACTTCTTCGACTTCGTGGTTAAACAATTCTGTGGGTCAAGTGTGGGCTTAAAGGCAGGGATCTCAAAAAAATTTTCCTATGGATAGAGGCGCTTTATGTTAATAATAAAAATTTTGCTTGGACTTGTAGGTCTTGGCGTTGTAGTTTTTGTTCATGAGCTTGGACATTTTATAGCAGCCCGCCTTGTGGGCATTGATGTTGAAGCTTTTTCTATCGGCTGGGGCAGGCCCATTCTGGCTAAAAAGATAGGCGGCGTTGAGTACCGTTTGGGAATATTTCCGATAGGCGGATACTGCAAAATGCGCGGTGAAAATGAGTTTGAGGAGGCTTGGAAGAACAGCCGCGGCGAAGTTAAGCCGGAAAAAGGCAGTTTTTTTGAAGTCAGCCCTGCCGCCCGTATCCTTGTTGCCGCCGCGGGGCCATTGTTTAATTTACTGTTCGCGGTACTTGTTTTTGCATTTACTTGGGGGATAGGTTTTGAATATACAACGATGAGCAACCGCGTTGTGCTTGTTTCCGATATTTTTCCTGAAGAAGACTATCCGGCAACCCGCGCCGGCATTAAAACAGGCGACCGCATAATCGAAATTAACGGCAAAACAGTCGAAAATTATCGTGATATTCAAACTTTAATAGCGGTAAACGCGGAAAAAGAACTGCATTTCAAAATTTTGCGTGAATATACGCCTGCTGGCGCGGGCGCGGATGCATCCGATGGAGCGGCGGGCGCTCAATCCGAAACCGTTGATCTGTACATATCGCCGGAGATGGAAAAATCGAGCGGCGCGGGGCGTATAGGCGTATACTTTTGGGCAGACCCCGTAATCGAAAGCGTGCTGCCGGACAGTCCCGCCGCGGAAGTCGGACTCGAAAGCGGCGACCGTGTGATCGCGGTAAACGGCGAGCCGTTCGCGTACTCTGTCGCCATGTTAAAAATTGTTGACGGTGAAGGGACGCGCCCTAAGTCCCTCAATATAGAAATAAACCGCGGCGGGCAGATCATCAACACACAGCTTGCCGTACCGCCGGACGATAGTATGCCTATCGGCATAGCTTGGCAGCTGCTCAGGTACCATACGCCGCGCTACTCTGTTTTTGGGGCGGTAGGCAAGGGTTTTAGCGAAATGTGGGACACGCTGGTCATTTCGGTGCGTAGTCTGGCGCTGCTTTTCCGCGGCGTTGATCTTACAAAAGCGGTCTCCGGGCCTGTCCGCGTAAGCTACATGGCGGGAGAGGTCGCCGCGAACAGCTTTGGTCAAAGCGCCGGTGAGGGACTGCGTTCTACCGCCAATTTTCTAGCTCTTATTTCAATCGCGCTTGCCGTCATGAATCTATTACCGCTGCCAATACTCGACGGCGGCCTAATTGTTCTGTTCCTAATAGAGATGATACGCCGCCGCCCGCTCAATCCACGATTTATATCGGTGTATCAGACTGCCGGTATAGTGTTGATAGGCGCGTTGATGCTGTTTGCCGTGTTCGGCGATATACTCTTTTTTGTGCAGGGTTGAGAGCTGTGTGGTTTTCAAGGTTTTCGAAAAATTTTGCGTCTGTAGCGCTGTTTTTTTTCTTGTCTGCGGGCGCGGTGTTTGCCGCGGATGACGCGCCGCCGCTTGATAGATGGGTTACCCGTCCCGAAAGTAATTTTATAGCCCCGTCCCACCGAGGGACCGTCAACTGTATCGTCTATGACGGGGACGGCAATATATTTACCGCCGGTAACGACGGCTTCCTTGTAATCTGGGACCGCGCCGCGCAGGCTGCGCGGGAGCGTTTTCAGCTTAGTCCTTACGCTATTGAAAAGATAGCTTTGCGCCCCGGCAATCATGAGATTGCCGTATACGAAAGCAACGGCGCGGGCTTTTACCGTGTATCCATCTGGGATTATGCGGGAAAAACGCGGCGTTACTCAATTTCAATTACAAGCCCTGTGTTATACTGCGCTTATACCGCGCGCGGAACATATCTTTTGCTCTGTTTTGCTAACGGCGTTCTGCTTGTCGATTCCGATACCGGCAAGCAGCGAGGTAATACGTTGGGTGAGTACCCGGTGACTCTTGCCGTAAGCAGCCGGACGGAGCGCACTTTGCAGGTATATTCCCCTTCCGGTACGCTTTCTTACTGGGATTTGGATAAGGGCGCTCTTTCGCAAAGTTTTTCTGTGCCGGCCAATCTGCGCACACCTGTTGTGTTTGGAAATTACAGATTCATTGCGGGGCAGAATGATGATGGGCTTTTCGTGCTGGACGCCGTTTCCGGCAAAACTCTTTTTCAAACGGAGGCTGCCCGCGGCAGTATGCTGCTATGCGCGGATGACTCAGGCGATTCTTTTTTCAGGCTCGCGTTTGATTCTGCGGAATCGTCCGGCGGTAATTTTAAGCGCGAGGATTTTACTGTTGAGGCAGGCGCCGTCCGGCGCGGTGAAATTGAAATTAGTTTAGGCTCCGGCGGCCTTATTTCTTCCGCCGCTCCGCTGGATGCTTCACACTTTTTGATTGGCGTTGATGACGGGAGGCTCGCTCTTGTTACCAACAGCTATTCTGGGGACGGCGTTGATGGCGGCGCGGCGTTTTTCTTGTTTCAGAATCAGAAGGGGATTTTTGACGCGGCGTGTGTGAACGGTGTAATGGCTTTTATTGATGAGGACGGCAGAGGCGCTTTTATTCCCGCCGATTTTAATGAGCTTGCGGAGCGCGATTCGATAGATTTGTTTAACACTGATTCGGCTAACCGTATCACAGCGGATAATAAAAACGCTTTTCTGTTTTGGCGTTACGGCGCGGATCTCAACGGTGACTCTTTTACAGGGGCTGCTTTTCCTTTTGTACGAAGGCTGATAAAAGAAAGTCCGCCTTATGCATGGGAGGAATATGTCATTGACAATTCCGATATGCGCAATCCTTTGCGCGGGGCGGCGCTAAGCGGCGATAAAGTTTTATTTTTGGATGTTTTAGGCGAAATGAAGGTGTTTTCGATTGAGGAGCGCCGGCGTGTGTTTTCGTACTCCTCCGCGCTGTCGCTTGACGCGGTTTTTGTTGGCGGCCGGAATATTTTAATAGCGTATAACGCGGATATTTTAAGCGGCGCCGCGCCTTTTTTGCTTGTTGACGATGTATCGGGCGAGACATTGCCTGTAAGTTATCCCGCGTTAATGGCGTTTGCGTTGTATAAGAGCCCGTTGGATAATGTATATGGGGCTGTTCTAAAAAATACAGGCCGGCGTATAACAACGGAAATTGTCAGGTTTAACGCGGCAGTCCCTGAATCTTCAAGCTCGGTTTTTGAGTATGACGGAGAAGACACTAATTTTCCGTTTATCGAATACAGTCTAAAAAACATTGAGTATTTGGTTAGCGGCGCAGGCGGCGAGGGCGCTTATATAATTCCAATTGGGGCTCTTCGCGGCGGCGGCTCGCGGAAGTTGATAGGGCGTAGTCCCGCTTTTCCGCGAAAGTTGTTGTCGCAAAATAATAGTTTTGCCGCGCTTGACGGGGATGATTCTATTGTATGGTACGACGGCGCGTCCGGCAGGCTTCTAGCAATGCTGCGTCTTTATCAGAATGAATGGCTTCTATCAACGAGTTCCGGAAAAGTAAAGCACGGTATATTCCCGCCAGCCCGCCAGCGGGTTTCTCATACGCTCCGCGCCCGCCAGCGGGTTTAAATGCGCTCCGCGCCGACTACCCCAAGCGGACTTTACTCCATGCCTTTGGGACGAAAACGGCGCTTGGCATACGCCCCCGTCAGCGGGTTTCTCATACGCTCCGCGTTAGCGTCTTGCCGCCGCTCGTTGGCGGCGGAACGGCTTTCGGTTCGATAGCGGCTGTCAGTGTTTTGCTTCCAAATTGATAATTCGCGTTAATTTGTGTAATTTGTGGCTAATTTTTCAATTCAAGAGGGTGGCGCTGTTTCTCCACACCATCGCAAACTCCTCATTCCTCATTGTTAATTGTTAACTGTTAATTGCTTATTTTTCCTTTTTACCTTTTCCTTTTTACTTTTTACCTCTTTGCGGTGGCCATCCGTGTTGCGCTTATTTTCGTTTTGAAATCGTAATTGCTGTAAGTGGTGCAGCGGGGCTTGTCATTGTTTTTTATTTGTGCTATTGTAAATACGCGATACGGCGCTAACCCGTTTTGCCGGTGAGGAGGTCAGTTGGCTGAGAAAGATTTGCGGACAAATGAGCAGATACGAGTGCGTGAAGTTCGTATGATAACAAGCAATGGCGAGCAGAAAGTTATGCCTACATACGAGGCGCTTGCTATGGCTAAGGAAGAAGGGCTTGATTTGGTGGAGGTTGCCCCTCAAGCTGCGCCGCCGGTTGTCAAGATTATGAATTACGGAAAGTACAAGTTCGAGAACGAAAAAAAAATTCGTGATTCAAAAAAGCGGCAAAAACTTCTTAAACTTAAAGAAATCCGTATGCAGCCCAAGATTGACGAACATGATATTGATTTTAAATCAAAGCACGTCAAAGAATTCCTTGCTGAAGGTAATAAAGTAAAAGTTACGGTAAGGTTTCGCGGG
Organism: Spirochaetaceae bacterium; assembly: GCA_031265535.1. Classification (GTDB taxonomy): domain Bacteria; phylum Spirochaetota; class Spirochaetia; order Treponematales; family Breznakiellaceae; genus JAIRMY01. Next base: position 7,647 of record JAISCO010000199.1, read on the forward strand.
CGAGAGTTGGCGCATACCGAATTGGGGCTGGATGTTCTGAAAGATGTTCTAGCAAGACTTGAGGGCGAATATGTTATGGACAAGCAGCCGGCGATGGAAGGGCGTTTTATGTCTATGATACTGAGTCCAAAATCAAAGAAATAAACAGGGAGTTGTTAAATGCCTAAAATGAAGACAAGGAAAAGCGCGGCAAAACGTTTTTCTTTTACAGGTACCGGTAAGGTTAAATACAAAAAACAGAATTTACGTCATATCCTTACAAAAAAATCTACCAAAAGGAAGCGTAATTTGCGTCATCCCGGTATTTTGGCTAGTGAAAATGTGCCGGTAATTAAAAAGAAATTATTGCCGAACGGCTAAAAAAGATGTTATTATTTTGGCTGGTATCAGAGTTTTACTTATACAGCGATACCTCGGACGGCGCTTCCGCTGTCCGCGATAAACGAGGAGAAATTAATGTCAAGAGCAGTTGATGGTTCCAAACGTAAGGAACACAGAAAAAAAATACTAAAACAAGCAAAAGGTTACTGGGGGCGGCGTCATTCAAACTATAAAACCGCTAAGGATGCTGTAGCAAAAGCTCTTTCTTATGCTTACCGCGATAGGCGGGACAGGAAATCAGACTTCCGCCGTATATGGATTATTCGTATAAACGCCGCGGTCCGTCCTTTCGGTTTAAGCTATTCCCGCTTTATTGACGGCATGAATAAGGCCGGCATAACGATTAACCGTAAAGCCCTTTCTAACCTTGCTATTGAAGACGCGGAGGCTTTTAAGGCGGTAGTTGAAAGCGTAAAAGCTGCTTTAGGAGTTTAATCATGGTAACTATAGAGCAAGTGCGGCAGTTAGAGTCAAGGGTCGCTAAAGCTATCGATTACTTAAACAAGGTTACCAACGAAAATACTTTGTTGAAAACCAAACTGGATAGTTACCAGAAACGGATTGACGAGCTTGAAGTGTTGATTCAACGTTTTAGGGAGGATCAGGGGCGGATTGAAGAAGGTATAATTTCGGCCCTTGAGCGGTTAAATCAGTTTGAAGACGATGTACAAAAGACCATAACTCATGTAGACAGCGCTCCGCCGGCAGATGAAACTGCGCTTAATATGCCTGTTATTGATAAAGTTGCTGATAAACATGAAACTGAGCCGTTACCGGCAAATTCTCCAGACGCTACTACAGTTGTTGATGGGGAGGCGTCTGAATTGGATATTTTCTAAAAATGCCCAAAACCGACCTGCGTGTCGATTTACTTGGGACTTCATTTTCGCTCACCGTTGATGAAGACGCTTTTTATCTAAAAATTCTTCTCGATAAATACCGCCGTGTTATTGAAAACACACAAAAAACTACCGGTATAGACGATCCACTTAAAACGGCCATTATAGCGGGACTGTTACTCGGTGATGAGGTTGAAAAGTTGCGCGCCCATGAAAACACCGGGCTAGGCGTTTTCGAATCCATGCAAGCTGAAGAACTTACGTTGGATTTAATTAACAGAATCGATAAAGCGCTGCCGGAAGAATGAGCAATTATCAATGAGCAATGGAATAAGGAAGTAAAAAGGAAAAGGGAAAAAGTTGGGAATGGGCAATGAACAATGCCGCCAGCCGCGTATGCAAAACGCCGTTTTCAAACCCAACGGCACGGAGTAAAGACTGCTTCCGGGATGCCGGCGCGGAGCGCATGTAAAACCCGCTGGC
>JAISCO010000310.1 GCA_031265535.1 Spirochaetaceae bacterium
CCGTGATTATTGACGGTAAAATAAAAGGACTGACCGTCCCACTGTTTTTTTTTCTACGAAAAGCTATTAGCGGAAGCAGTACAAGGCCGCCCAATAAAAAACGTATGCTGTTATATGTAAACGGTCCGATGTATTCCGCGCCCACTCGCTGCGCGGTAAACGCAAATCCCCAGATGCAGGCGGTTAATCCCAAAAGTATGTCCGCGCGCACTATTTTTTTGTTCATGCTATAATAATACCGCTTAAAATTCCCAAAAACCACCCCCGCCAGCGGGTTTACATACGCTCCGCGTTAGCGTCTTGCCGCCGCTCGCTGGCGGCGGAGAAGCGTTCACTTCGATAGCGGACTTCGGGGCTTTGCCTTCGCTTCGATAATTCGTGTTAATTCGCGTAATTTGCGGCTAATTTTTCATTCAGGAGGGGGGCGCTATTTCCCTACATCATCGGCAAACGCGCAAACAAGTTTGCAGCCACCTTTTTGTCGCGCCCCCGCCCAAAACAGCACGCGAACTAGTGAGCGTGTGCTTGGGTAAGTCAGCATGGCGTAGGCCCCGAAAAACTTACTGTTGCCTATAAATGTTTAAAGGCCGCTGTCTACAGCCGGCCTACGGCCGTCTTCCGCCACCCCCCGCCCGCCAGCGGGTTTCTTCCTTTTTACCTCTTACCTCTTCCCTCTTCCTTTTTACTTTTTACATTCGTGGTTTATTTTTCAATTCAGGGGGTGGGCGCTGTTTCCATACATCATCGGCTTGTCGATATGCCTCCACTACATGGCAAGGCTTGAATATTTTACATTTTATGTCGTATCTTAGTTAAAGAAGTATCGGAGTTAATGGTTTGTGTAACAAAAAAAATTCTATTATTTGTTTGATTATGATTTACGCGGCTTTTCTGATGTTTATACCCGGTTCAAATAAAACATTCGCGGCGGAAACAAAGAGCAGGGGGGATTACCTTACAATAAAAATTGCCGTTGTAGGCCCCGGAGACGAGTTATATTTTTGGTGGGGGCACTTTGGCTTAATCATTGACGATTTGCTTTCCGGTTCTTCGCGATTCTATGATTACGGCGTATTCTCGTTTGAAAACGAAAACTTTTTTTTGAATTTCGCGTTTGGACGTTTATTGTACAGCAGCACCGTATCGGATACGCCGGATATTTTTCGGCACTATATCGCGTCAAACCGCGATATAGTGGTATATACGTTGAATTTAACGGCTGAACAAAAGGAATTGATACTAAACGCCGCATTACATAACATCCGGCCTGAATACCGCGATTATTTGTATAATCATTTTTTAGACAACTGTGTTACACGGGTATTGAATATCATTGACGACGCGGTAGGCGGGCAGTTTTACGACATGGCGGAAAACACGGCAGGACGCTACACTTTACGGGAACACGTAAGGCGCTATACGTATTTCTCGCCCTTTTTTGACTGGTTTTTGAATTTTATCATGGGGCAGAATATTGACGGCGCTTCAACCGTTAAACAAGAATTGTTTTTGCCGTCCGAGGCTGGGGACGTATTAGGAACATTTAATTATATTGACGGTAACGGAATTGAACAGCCGCTAGTAAGCTCTGTCGAAATAATAAACACGGCGGAAGGCCGCCTGCCCGCTCTTGCTTCTCCGTCAAAACGCGGCTTGCATGAATTAGCTTACGGCATTGCTATCGCTCTTGTGATTATTATTTTCATGCTTATATCTAAAAAATATCCTTGCGGACGCATACTTTTAGGATTAAGCCAATCTTTGCTTGGATTGTTTTTTGGAATTGCGGGCACTGTAGCGTTTTTTATGGCATTTTTTACGAATCATGATTATTCGTGGAACAACATCAATGTTATTTTTGTAAATCCACTGCTGCTTGCCGCCGTACCATTCGGCGTGATAGTCGCGTTCAACAAAAAAAAGAGCGCTTTTTACGAAAAAATGCTTAAAGGGCTTTGGACTTATGTTTTTTTCGGCGGCGTTTTGACAATGCTTCTAAAGCTGCTTCCCGAATTCTATCAGCAAAATCAGGCAACGCTTGCCATAATGCTCCCCTTTACATTCACGCTAAGTTTTATTCCGGTTTGGATAGGGGCCGCAAAACATTTATTTAAGAATTAACAAGTTCGCTATGAACTCTCGCCGCAGAGGTAAAGCCGCGCCGTATTCCGCCGCCTATTCCAGCAAAAGAGAGCCTTTTGGATAAGCTATGTTACAAGACAGTGTTTTTATTACGTGAAATGATAACGCAAAAAGTCCTACACGTCCGGCAAACATTGTTGCTATGATAATCCATTTTCCGACGGTGCTTAACGAAGGCGTTATTCCTAAACTAAGCCCCACAGTCGCAAAAGCCGATATGCTGTCGAATATCAAAGCCGTCAACGGCGCGCCGCGCAGCCCTTCCACGACAGAAAGAGCTAAGATACAGATAAGCAGTAAAAACAAAGCTTTGAGTACATAAGCCAAAGCGTCAATTATAGTCGCCGAGCAAAGCCGGTGATGAAAAATATTAATATCACCGTATTTGTCAGGACGTTTCAGCAAAAATACTAAAATAATAAACAGCGTTGTTACTTTTATGCCGCCCGCGATTGAGCCGGGCGCGCCGCCTACTATCATCAAAATGGATGTTATCAATTTTGACGGCTGGCTTAGTCCGCTCTGGACCACCACTTCAAAACCGGAACTGCGGGTATTTACCGTTTGAAAGAATGAATTAACAAGCGTGTACAATGTATCCATGCCGCTGAACACGCGGCTGCGCTCAATGCTAAAAAACAGCGCCGTCCCTATTAAAAGAATAAACAGAGTCATAAACAAAACTATTTTGCTATGATAACTTAACCGTCGGTTTTTAGCCCTTTGCAAATGAAATATATCATATAGAACAAGAAAACCTAAACCGCCGGATATTATCAGCGCGGAAAGGACAATCAGAACAGGAATATCATTTGAAAAATCGCACAGCTGCGCGGGGAATATGGAAAGTCCCGTGTTACAAAATGCCGACACGGAATGAAAAACCGCCGTAAACAGCCAGTCGTCAATATTACGCTGATAAAATAAAAATGATAAACATACCGTGCCTATAGCTTCAATTAAAAGTGTAAATATTATGATGCTGCGTATAATTAACTTTGGACGGTATTCAATGTCTTCAAGAAAGAAATTTTTTATGGCGCCGCTTCCCGTTAAACCAAAACGTATTCCGGGCATGATGAGTGTAATACAGCTAAAACTTATTATGCCAAGCCCGCCTGTTTGTATTAAACAAAGAATTATTATGCCGCCTAAGCGGTCAAACCGCGATAAATCAATGACTGAAAGCCCCGATACGCAGACCGCAGACGCCGCTGTAAAAGCGGCGTCTGTAAAGCTTAAATCCTCTTTCCACGAACCGCTGAATTTTAGCGCTAAAGCTCCCAGCAGTATAACAAGTAAAAAAAAACCCATCAAATTAAAAGCGTTAAAACGCCATAAAAAGACTATTGCGGGTTTATTTTTCCTCTCAATAGTCATTCCGCTAAAATTCCGTCCCGCTCAATAATACGCTCGCCGCCGTCCGGCATTATGGCTATGATTGTGGGATTCTTGACTAAACCGTCAAGGTGAATAAGAGCCGGCGCGTCATCGTCATAGTTTTGCCCTATAGCAAAATGACAGGTGTGAAAGGCTTTTTCATCCTCAAGCATGTTACCGCTGATACGGGCAGCCGGGTTAATCCCTATCCCAAGCTCCCCTATATTGCTTGCGTTTTTCGCGTAAACGGCTCCCAGTCCGGCAAGAATCTTGCCTTCTTTTTCAAATTGACAGGCGTTCTGCTCCGCAAGCATTACGGTCTGGCGCAGTTCGTAAGCTTCTCGTCCGCCGGAAATTTCGCGGACAAAGCCTTCTTCCACCACGCATTTTATCGGCGATTTTATCAGAATATCCCTGTCATTCAAGCTGATTGAACCGTCAAAAACAATGATGCCCCGCGAAGTTCCGTTTTCAGGACTTATAAATGTTTCGCCCGCCGGCAGATTCCCCCCGCTCCCAGCCGCTGAAAAGTCTCCGTCATCGTACTTTGCATTGCGTCCCGCGAGTCCCATCACTATATCCGTGCCGCCCGGAGCTTTCACCCGCACGGCAGCCGCCTCGTCAAGTATAGCGCCAATCCACGCGCAGCGCCGCTTCAATGTCTGATAATCTACCGGCACGGTACGCGTAAACGATTCCAATGTTACCGAAGGCGACCAAAAAGCGCGGCAGCTTTTTTCGCCGTACTGCATAAGATGGAAAATATGGTCATAGTTTTTGCCGTCATATTTGTACGGCTCCGCTATTCCTTTTTTGTCCTTGCCCAATTTCCCAGAGCTTATCGAGATTACAACTTCAGGCAGCGCGCCAAAAGCGGCAATGACTCCTTCTTCCGCAAAATCTATCTGGTTTTTATGCGGCTGAAATACAAGCAAGGGCCGCCCCCCCACATCTTGAGCGGCATCGTACAGCGCCATGGATATAATAGCGGCGTCATGCCGCGGATTGCTGATTATTAAAACCTGCTCGCCGGCTTTTACCTTCAACGCTTCCCGCACAGCAATTTTTGCCGCGTTTTGTAGTTCGTTATCAATCGCGGCAAGTCCCGCATCATTAAAACTCCAATCATCTTTTTCCATATTTTCTGATTTTACCGCTCAATCAATACATAAACTACCCCCGCCATCGCCCACCAGCGCCCACCAGTGGGTTTACATACACTCCGCGTTAGCATACCCAAAGCGGTCTTAGGTCTCTGCCTTTGGTACGAAGATGGCGATTGCATACGCGGCTGCCCGCAGCGGGTTCTCATGCGTTTCGCGCCGGCATACCCAAAGCGGTCTTTGTCACTCTTCACTCCTCCATTGTTAATTGTTCATTGTTAATCCTTACTTCTTCCCTCTTACTTTTTCCTTCTTCCTTCACTCCTCACTCCTCACTGCTCATTGATAATTGATAATTGTTAATTGATAATTGCTCATTCCGCCTTGTTCTTGCTTTGCGGTAACGCCGCCCTCTGAGCCTGCGGCGCGGCTTCGTTTCTTGCGGCAGGTTCGGCCAAAAAACAAGGCCGCTCTACTTGAGCGGCCTTGTTTTAGCTTATTAACACTTTGGTCTGTACGTTTTCGCGCTTTGACATACCAACCTGTTTTACATTGGAGACGGCTGGCCGTCAAGTTTTTGCACTGTCGTACTCCCTACCGCTACCGGCCGCCACCCTGCCCAGCCCGCAGTCTCGCTTAGGGGCTCCGCCGGCGGCGCTTCCGATAACTCCAGATGACATATTAAGCGGAAAAAGCAATAAAGCGATTTTTAAAGATTTTTATTATTAAACATCTCATTGGTAAATCTTATGTACAGCTGCTTTACAGGGCGGCTCTCGTTCAAGAAGCGATAAAACTCTGTGGAAACTTTATTCAAAGTGGGGAGCCAGTTTATATTATGATTCTTAAAATGGCTTAATATCTGACCCTCAAAACGTATATCAATAACAAGATTTTTTATTTGATGGTAAATATGACGCAACCGTTGACGAATTTCGTTAGTAATGGATGACGCCTTTTCATCTATCATTCGGTGTAAAATTACAGTAAAAAAATTGGTGCACAGATAAACGGCGAAATCTTTAAGTCCACGATTTAAATGTTCCTCAATGCAGGCATACTGCTGAGTAACATTAAAATCATTTTTCGCAACAGCAGCCTCGTACATCTTCTTATAATGAAAAAGCGCGTCCCGCAAATTAAGGTAAGGAGAAGCAATATCGAATTTCGTATGAATGTACTCCGAAATATCCTTTATTATCCAGATGTTATCTCTATAATCAAAAATCTCTTTTGAAACGTCATCCAGCAGGTCCTGATGTTCCTTTATCATGCTAGTCTACCAAAGTATAATAATCTCGCACCGAAACAGTGGAATTGGAACCGGAATTGATATGTCCGCCTAGTTCGTTGTCGTGAATGAGGGAAATATCAGAGGCGATAGTTCTTTCTCTTACAATCTGCTCACAGGTCTTTTGGGTTCCTGTAATGATATTGTGTAGTTGTAAAAGCATTTTCTTATTTTCTTTCTGGCTCATTTGATTTCTCCTTGTATTTATTTTAGTGTGCTTTCTTCAAATTCTCTGAAGATTTTTAGGACATTACAATTAATTCGATCACTGTAGAAGGCGTTTTGAGGCATAAACTGATCTGCTTTTTTATTATCGATTCCCGATTTGTTAAATTCGTCTATAAAGTTTTCCTTCATTTTTTGGTTAAAAAGGTTTACTATATGATCTTTATGGTGGGTCAGTGTTTCGATTATTTTTTCATCGGTAACACCCGGTGCAAAGCATTCATCTTTGATTTTAACAAGAATACTGGCGTATTCAACATACCGGTGGTCAAAATCCGTTTCCTCCCAATTCTCAACCAGAATTGTCTCATTTACGGCCTCTGAGAAAAAAATATTCGTATAATTGTACAAAAAGTCTCTAACTTCCACAAAAGCCCCAAGTTAACTTCAAGAAAATCCAATTCTGAAAAGCACTTTGAGCCGCTTTGCCAAAACTTTTCCTCGCCGTTCTATCTTCACTATCCCCATATCCGTATTATAAAATACAATTCAATTTTGCATAGCCCGTGAAGAGATATTAAGAAGCCCATAAGAAGTCTCAATGCTCAAAATGCCGGGTTCCGTGATTTCTTTTTGTAAACCCATACTCATTTAATCTTCCGCCATATAAATATAAGCATTTTATGGTAGAAATACTACATTGATACTCTATTCTGTACCGGTTCTCATAAAAATGCAAGCCCAAAAAGCGATGAATCGCATGGGGTTTTAAGTATTTTCGCGTTTCGGTAAACGCCTGTATACCAGCAGCGACATGGATTTCGCTGTCAGCGTCAACATCTATCCGCGCCCAACCTCATTCACGCCGATGGAAGCGCCCACACCACTGTCAACAAGTTAACAGAACTGGATACCCCCGCCTTATCGAAAGCCGCTTCGCGACAGCCTGCTCGTAAGCCGCCTTCATTCCTCATTGTTAATTGCTCATTATTAATTGTTCATTGTTCCTTCTTCCCTTTTCCTTTTTCCTTTGGCGGGCGGAGCGCGCGTAAACCTACTGGTAGGCTGCAAACCGCGTATGCCAATCGCCCTTTTCGTACCTGACGGCAGAGCCCTAAGCCCGCTTTGGGTATGCCGGCGCGGAGCGCATGTAAACCCACTGGTGGGTTGTCTTATGTGGCAAATGGTGGGTATTATGAAAATATGCTTGATTATAGATTTATTGTTGACAATTTAGATGCGGTTAAAACAAACATAAAAAACCGCTTTATGGACGCTGACGCGGATGCGGCAGCGCGGCTATTTGAACAACGCGCCAAACTTAGCACAAAACTGCAAGGATTACAGCGTGACAGGAACAACAACGCCGCCGCCATGAAAGGCAAACTTGAAGACGAAGAACGCGTCCGAATCATCGAAGACGGCAAAAAAATAAAAGAAGAAATTTCAGCGGTAGAAACAGAACTAAAACAAGTCGAAACGGACATGGAGAGGGCGGCGCGGCGCATACCAAACATGGCGCACCCCGACATCCCCGCCGGTAAAGACGATGAGGACAGCGCTGAAGTAAAACGAGTGGGCACACCCCGGAACTTTGATTTTGAACCCAAAGACCACATCGTGCTGGGACAGGAACTGGACATCATTGATTTTGACACGGCGACAAAAGTATCCGGCGCGAAATTTTACTATTTGAAGAACGAAGGAGTCTTTTTAGAACTGGGACTAATACGGTACGCGCTTGACATACTGCAAAAAAAAGACTTTACACCATACATCACCCCTGATATAGCGAAAGAAGAAATACTTTCAGGAATAGGCTTTAACCCGCGCGGCGAGGAAAGCAATGTGTACGGGCTCGAAGACGGCGCCGGCTGCCTGGTTGGAACAGCGGAGATAACGCTGGGCGGATACTATTCCGGTGCAATAATACCGGCAGAGAAATTACCGCTGCGCATGGCGGGACTCTCACACTGCTTTCGCAAAGAAGCGGGGGCGGCGGGACAATTTTCCAAGGGACTTTACCGCGTACACCAGTTTACCAAACTGGAAATGTTTGTTTACTGCCTGCCGGAACAGTCCGGCGCCATGCACGAAGAACTCCGCGGCATTGAGGAAGAAATATTCAGCGGGCTGGAAATTCCTTTCAGAGTGATAGACACCTGTGCCGGCAGCCTGGGCGCGCCCGCCTACCGCAAATGGGATTTGGAGGCGTGGCTCCCCGGCAGAAACGGCGGAGAGTACGGTGAAGTAACCTCAACCTCAAACTGCACCGATTATCAGGCGCGCCGCCTTAACATAAGATACAAAGACACGGACGGGAAAAATAAATACGTCCACATGCTGAACGGCACCGCCGTTGCCGTTTCCCGCGCGATAATTGCCATAATCGAAAACTTTCAGCAGGCGGACGGCACTGTTAAAATACCCGCGGCGCTTGCGCCGTACTGCGGTTTTGATACTATTAAACACAAACCACGGTAACATTGAAAGCTCTGCATAAACTAAACACGCAGTTTAACAGAAACATATTTTACAACAGCGTAGGGTCGTTCATGTATTGTTTTTTTCAATACATAATTACGATTGTGCTTTTACGCGTGAAAGGCGCGGAAGACGCCGGCATATACGGACTGGCGTATTCGTATACAAATATGTTTGTTGTAATTTCAAACTTTGGCATGGATAGCTACCAACTAAGCGATGTAAGAGGACGTCACAGCGACGGGACCTATATTGCCGCCCGTTTTTCAACAAGCCTTGTTTCCGTTCTATGTTTTTCCATCGTGCTATTTTTTTTTACAGATTTTTCTTTAAAAGTACGCCTATGCTGCGCCGCGTTAATGCTGTACAGAATACTGGAAGGAATATCCGGCGTATACATTTGCATCCTACAGAAAATGGACGACTATAAAACAATAGGCCTATCGCGCTGCATAAAAAGCATTTTTGTTTTTGGCATATTCTGCGTTGCGCTTTATTTTTCTGAATTAAACTGGGCGGTAATATGCATGTCGGCGGCATTTCTGGTAGTCGCGATTTTGATTGATTTTCCACAAGTTATAAAACGCGCCGCGTTTACGGCAAAAGCCGTAAAACATGACATAATCAACATACTAAAACCATCATTTATTCTGGTACTACAAGGATTTATCGGTAATTTTGCAATGTTTTTTCCACGTTACATTATAGAAAAAACATATTCCATAGAGGAGCTGGGATATTTTTCTTCAATAACGTTAATAATGCTGATATTTCCGATACTTGTATCGCCTGTACTGTCTGTATTTATTCCGGGAATAAGCGGCCTATACATTGACAAACAATATTATGTGATAAAACGCATGATATTCCGCATGGGGCTCTGCGTAATTGCCGGAACAATACTACTGTGCCTCTCGTCGCTGGTATGGGGGCGCTTTGCGTTATCCATTGTTTTTGGAGAAAAAATACTGCCGTACAGCTATCTGCTTATACCGGTACTGCTGACATCGGGCTTCATACTTGGGTGCGGAGTTTTATTATCAGTACTTATCGCGATGCAAAAACGCGTGGAATGTCTTATAGTAACAATAGTCGCTGTTTTAGTAGTCGCGTTAAGCTGTCCGGCTATGATCCGCGTTTTTTACATGAACGGTTCGCTATACAGCTTAATTATAGCGTATGCGGTAGAAGGACTAGTCATGCTTGCGTACATTTTTTACCACTTAAGGAATAAAGCCGCTGTTACCGATAATGGAGAAGGGTAAATTATTATGAACAAATTAAAATGGTTAATTTTTGCCATAGTAGTTTTTACAGCCGCGGCCTGTGAAAAGGGACTTATTCCTGTGCTGATAACAGATATTGACAGCGTCAGCCTGCCGCCGTTCACCCCGCGTGAAAGTACTGGTACATATAGCGTATATGGAACCCACGCCACACGCGTAAACGCGGAGGATCTGCGTCTCAAATATCAGTATAATACTTCTGATGATGTAACCCATATCATACTGGGCGGGGAAATTGCCAACGGCATACCCGAAGGCTTGTTATGGAACGAAGATAGTGATATAGATGCCGGCGGCTCTTTCGGGGTTCCCGCAGGCGCTTATAGCGGACGCGGCGATTTTAAAATAGGCACGCTCGGCGCGAGTACAGGAGGCTCAGCGGCAATAGGGTCGCCTGATTTTGATTCGGAGTGGGTGATGGGCGGTTTTTACACGGCTGTAGTCCTGAACGGCATCATTGAAAACACGGCAGGAGGAGTAACGGTTACCGAAACGAATGAAAGCCTTCGGCTTTTCTCGAAAACATACCGTGACAGCTACTATCAAGCTATATTTTCCGACGCAAGCGGTAAAATGCAGAAAAAAAATACATACACCTATAATCCGAACCGTTTTCGCAAATATCCTGACCCTCCAACTGGGCAGAATCCAACAGATGGCGTTCTGAGGGGAGGCTACTATATTTTGGTTTCAAGCAAAGCCAATCCCCGGACAGCCTTTCTTGAGGTAGAATACGCGGACGGTTCCAAAAAAAGGATAGAAATTGATTACAGCGAAGTAGACTTCAGACCAGTACCGCTTACCGGTTTAGCTTTACAGAACCCAAGTCCGGCTACTAATAATGGGGGGACTTATTCTATTGCAACTGATAATGATAGTCCCGAATCTAGCGGTCTCTATGTCACATACAAGGTGGACGAAGTCATACACGCCGGCAGTATTTCTGTTGTTGGTAGCAGTATACCAAAACCGCTATACCTTAGACCATTGTATACGCCGGTATCTATTGATCCTAAAAAAACGACAACCAATATGATAAGCAAAATCTATGCTAAAGCGTTCGACGAAATTGGAAATGGCGTTACTTTAGACCCCAAGTTGGTTTTAGCGTGGAACGATCCCTATCAGGCAATAAATGTGTATTATAAAGCATCTCCAGATTCAGAGTCACCGGGGACTATAGGAGTTTATGCTAATCTTCGTGAACCGTTTAATGGTGGTACTGTGGGAATGTTTTGCAAAATTATTCTTATTATGCCAGATACACCTTAATCTTAACCGTAAAGCTGCTATGATTTTATTCCGAAAAAAATATAAGAGAGTTGTTTGGAAACTTAAAACCGCAAAATGCGGCGTATTATGCGGGACAAGCAAGAATAAGCCGCAATGAACATTAAGGTTCGCGTTGTAAAACAAGTCTGATGGCTTTTGGGAGGGGCCCGTTATGCATAAAAAACCGATTCTGGTTAGTATATTTATTTTTTTAGGATCAACAGTGTTTTCGTTGGATTTAAGTACCGGTTACGGGCTTATTCTTGGGGGGAACTTTGATACGCTCAACTCCGAATTGGATCTCACCTCAACATCGGTTAAGCAGACATATAGCCAGTTTAATTTTGGCGGTTTAATATTTTTTGACGCAAAGTATGCCATGGTGGATGTAAGTTTTTATGGTAATTTAACAACTTTTAGTTATAACAATACATTAAAAACATATACGATGGTGAATGAAAATTACCAGTTGGCAGGCTCAAACTTAGCGTTTGGACTTTATGCAAAATATCCGTTCACCCTGAATAATAAAATAAGCATTTTTCCAATAGTCGGCATACAAGGTTCCATAGGCTTATCGCAAAATTTTACGCGTGATTTTGGCGCCAGAAACGCGAAGCAGGGCGAAAGTTATGGAAACGCCAAGGACTGGTCGAATTTTGCCATTAAATTCGGCGCCGGCGTTGATATTAAAATGAGCGGCACAATATTTTTACGCGCGGGACTTTTGGGAAACTATAGGTTTAATACCGCTTTAGATGAAGCCTTTATAGACGCTGTCAAGGACGGCGGATACCCTGCAACCTATAACATTAACATGGGTTTTGAAACCAGCTTTTCGATTGGATATATAATCGGCGGAATTTCAAGGTCGGCTTCGACGGACACGTTTACCAACAGCGGCACAAACAATGACCGCGATGTATATTATCCAAAATGAACAAAGGGGGAAGGAAGAAGTAAAAAGTAAGAAGTAAGAAGGAGCAATGAACAATTAGGAATTAGCAATGAATAATGAACAAAGGGGGAAGGAAGAAGTAAAAAGTAAGAAGTAAGAAGGAGCAATGAACAATTAGCAATGAACAATTAGCAGTGAACAATGAATAAATAGCCGCAAATTGCGCGAATTAACACGAATTATTGAAGAGGAGGCAAAAACCCCGAAGACCGTTATCGACCTAAAGACCTCTCCGCCCGCCATACTAAGTAAAAAGTAAAAGGTAAAAAGTAAGAAGGAGCAATGAACAATTAGGAATTAGCAATGAACAAAGGGGGAAGGAAGAAGTAAAAAGTAAGAAGTAAGAAGGAGCAATGAACAATTAGCAGTGAACAATGAATAATTAGCCACAAATTACGCGAATTAACACGAATTATCGAAGAGGAGGCAAAGCCTCGAAGGCCGCTATCGAAGTGAACGCGTCTCCGCCACTTTCTTGAATACGAAGATGAGCCACAAATTACGCGAATTAACACGAATTATTGAAGAGGAGGCAAAGCCTCGAAGACCGTTATCGAACTCAAAGCCGCTCCGCCCGCCATACTAAGTAAAAAGTAAAAGGTAAAAAGTAAGAAGGAGCAATGAACAATTAGGAATGATAAAATAGGTGACTAAAGTCGGTAAATAATGTAAACTTGTCGAAGGTATCGACAAGGGAAGGCTAATGGTTCGTTGTTCATAGTGGTCTTCGAGACC
>JAISCO010000393.1 GCA_031265535.1 Spirochaetaceae bacterium
TCTCAAAGTACCGTATTCCGTTCTATTGAACAGTGGAAAGAGGCTTTAATAACACTGCCGGACGCCCGCTTCTTTAATCTTGTGCGTAGTATTCTTGGTACAATACAATCGCCGTTTAACAAGCAGCGCCTGCTGGATAAACTTACGGTTTTTTTGTCAAATAACGATGTACAAGAAACGATTGCCGCGTATATCGACGATGACGACCATAAGATAATAGCGGCTGTCGCGGCGCTGAATGAACCGGCACGCCGGGATTTGGGGGTCTTTTTCAGCGGAGAATACGCTTATACAGAACTCGATTCGCTTATAGCCAATCTTGAAGACCGGCTTATAGTTTATGCCATAAAAGAAGACGGGCGGCTGTCGCTCAATCCGCTGCTAAAAAAAATACTATTGCCGTTCACGGCTGACAATAGTATTTTATTTCCGTATATCAGATCAGATTTAACACAGCCGGCTCAGACACAATTTGTTTACGATGATGTTTTTCTTTCTTCGTTTTTAATATTTTTATCGTCCGAAAAACATATATTAAAGCGTGACGGCCTTATACGAGGGAAGCTGCCCAAAAAAGCGCGGACAATCTTTCCATACGCCGATGTGGAAGTTTTTGTAAAGTCTCTGCGCTGTATAGGACTATTGCCGGACGGTTCGTTTGATCCGGTCGGTCAAAAACTACAAGATTTTGCCCGTTTAACAGAGGAGGAACGTTTTTTATACTGCGCCGCGGGTGTTTATATAAGTCTTAACTATGATCTTACGGAAACATTTTTACCGCAAAAAAAAATTATTCAGCATATAGCCGCTTCCGCCGCCCTGCTGTACAACGCCCTTGATGAGGATAATATCTATCCGGCATCAACATTACAACGCCTGATTCAGATGAATCAGGCGGCTACAGGCGGAATTGTACTGGGCGTGAATGAACCCGTAAAAGCGGCCGTTTTGCTTGAAGCCATGGAAAAAACAGCTTTGTTGTTAAAAACCGAATATGGATACCGTAAAAGAATAATTAACAGCGGCGGCAGTTTCTGCCGCTGCATTGGCGGTATTGAAAATATTCCGGTGATCGCGTTCAATTCTGTTTTTTCGTTTGTGCTTTTGCCGGGAATAACATTTTCTGAAGCGGTATCGCTTGCCGCGTTCTGCGAAATTGTAAAAGCAAAGCCGCCGGTTCAGTTTGAGATTACGCGGAAATCGGCGGTACGCGGTTTTAACAGCGGCATGAGCGGCAAAACAATGGTTGAGATTTTGAAAAAACTTTCTTTGTCAGGCGCCCTCTCCGATTTAGAGACAACGCTCGGCGGCTGGGAAAAGCGCCATTCGGAAATTATTATCATAGAAGGCGTAAGCCTGGTATTATCGGAAGAACAGCGTTACATAGCGCAGGCGGAACAGATTGCGCCGCATATAGTTCTTAACCCGTCGCCCGGTGTGTATATGCTTGACTTTGCCGGCAGGGACGAGGCTGCCATGATGCTGCGAAAGGCGGGCGTGGATATAGTATTTGAACCGCATATCAAAAGCGCCGCGTCCTTTTCCAAAAAAGCGCCGCCTTTTTTTGCGGCTTTTTCGCCGCGGGCAGATACTTTAATAGAAAAACCGGCGGAGCGCCCGCCGTCCGCATATTCATACAAGCATAAAAGCGCCGAAAAATACAAAAATCATTTCCGTTCCGTACTTGATGAATTAAAAATATCCCAAATGGAACGCGATGAATTAACCTCTCGCATAGAACGTAAACTGATAGTTTCACCGTGCCAGTTGAGCGGCGCGTACATCCGGTACGAAAGGCGGGAGGCGCGCGGACTTGATTATGCCGGTAAACTCGCGATTGTAAAACAGGCTTTGCTTTCTAACGAAGCTGTTGAAATAATTGTTCAGGATTCGGACGGAAGCGAAAAGTGTATATCGGGCGGCGTTCCCGTTACACTGGCAAAATCAAATAACAATGAAACAATTTTAAGCGTCAAACTGCCGAGTACAGACGAATATTATAAAAATACCGATAATATAAATGAATCCGGCTGTATAAAAATTTCTATGGGTAAAATTCGGGTGATACGCCGTGTAAAACAATGAATTTTTGAGTTGGCGCGGAAACTTCAGTTTCCACGCTAATTTTCGCTGAATAAAATGTTCACCTTGTTGAACAAGTACATTATAAAGGCGGCGCTTATGCCGCTTGGATAGGAGATAATATGCCATTATTACCATTTTCAACAATCGAAAATACGCTTAATCAAGCAAAATTAGCTGTACTCATTGACGCGGACAATGCGCAGTCCGTTAATATAGAAGGTCTTCTTGATGAAGTCGCGAAGTACGGCGTCGCAAGCATAAAACGTATATACGGCGATTGGACCAATACTCACCTGCGCTCATGGAAAGAAAAACTTCTTGAACACGCTATACAGCCCATTCAGCAGTTTTCTTACACCAGCGGAAAGAATGCCACCGACAGCGCCATGATTATAGATGCTATGGACCTGCTTTACAGCGGCAATCTGGACGGTTTTTGCATAGTATCCAGTGATTCGGATTTTACGCGCCTTGCCGCGCGGCTGCGTGAAAGCGGGCTTAAAGTATATGGATTTGGCGAAAAAAAAACGCCGCGCGCGTTTGTGGCCGTATGTGATAAATTTATATACACTGAAATTCTTCGTGATACACAGGCCGATGATGACGAAGAAAAACCGGCCGCCAAGCCGCGTAAAGACTTTAAAATTGATAAGCGTTTATTAAAAATACTGCATGACGCCGTTGAAGATCTTGCGGACGAAGCCGGACGCGCGTATCTTGGAAGCGTTGGACAAAAAATAGCGAACCGTTCAAGTGAATTTGATCCGCGAAATTACGGTTTCAAAAAACTTGGCGATCTTTTCCGCGCTCTTCCTAACTTTGAAATCGAAGAGATGCCTCAAAACGGCGGCGGTAAACAGATATATATTCGTATAAAAAAATAGAGTTGTTCAGAAACTTCAGTTTCTGCAAGCCAAGCATGGCTTGGCCAAATTCCGCTTAAAAACAGCAAAATGCCTTGCATTTTGCGAGGCTTGCAAGCTAAGCTTTGCTTAGCAGATAACTAACCGAGTTATCGAACAAGTCCAATGAAGCGCCAAAGTTTTAATCAATTCGATAATTATATTTTCTGCCGGAAGCAGACAAATTTTAAGACAATTCCGGCATTACAAAAATTAGAGTAAACAAATGTGTATTGATTTTTTGCAAAATTGTAAATTTATTATAAAAAAATAAATAAAACTACTTGATATTATTTTGTATTTAGTGATAATATGTTATATAATAGAGTTGTTTGGAAACTTCGGTTTCCGAACAAAATATTTTTATAAGAAGAGGTAATTTCATGGCAAGGTCACCTACAGCTAAAACTCCCGGTGCGGTTTTGAAAAACTATATCAAGGAGTTTGATCTTTCGGACAGCGGTTTGGCTAAAGAGCTTGGACAAAATGTACAAACTTTTAAAAAGATTCTTGAAGACACAAAAAGAATCAGCATTGAATTGTCGTTGCTTCTGGCTAAGAAATTCGGCACAACCGCCGATTTTTGGATTGATTTGCAGAAGAAAGCCGGTCTGGCGGAAGCAAAAGCGGACGCGGAACTTCAAAAGCGTATCAAGGAATTAAAGAAAGCGGTTAAGGACGATGTTAAAAGCATAAAAAATGCGGCGCCCAAAAAGCCCGGACGCAAACCGGGCAGAAAGCCGGGACGTAAACCCGGTAGAAAACCTGCGTCACAAAGTAGTTCAACGTTCTCTCAAGACACCGATTAGCCGCGGATGAACGGAAGTTCCCCGCCCTAATGGGTCGCCTTAAGGCGGGGTATCTTGCAGGCGTTGAATCGTTTACTAACCTTCGTTATGCAAGAAAATTTATTAACACGCTCATAACGTTGAACTGAACTGAAATAAAATGACAATTACTCATGATGAAAAAGAAATTTTACTTTCCGATGCCCGTGAAACGATTCTAGCAAAGCTGGAAAAACGGAGTCCGCATTATGATCGTAAAACATCGGCTGATGTGTCGGTGCTGTCGCAAAAATGCGGCGCGTTTGTTACGCTGCATGAAATGTATGCTGGAAAGCAATCTCTTCGAGGCTGCATAGGAAGGATGACTTCCGATAAAGCTTTGCAAAAAACAGTGCGGGATATGGCGCTGGAAGCGGCTTTCGGCGATACTCGTTTTCCTCAACTTACAAAAGATGAATGGCCGCATTGCGATATAGAAATATCAGTACTATCGCCTATGGAATTATGCGCCGATCCACATTCAATTGAAATCGGCGTCCACGGACTATACCTTATTCTGTGGGGCAGAGCCGGCGTGCTGCTCCCGCAAGTACCCGTAGAACAAGGCTGGGATCTGACGGAGTACCTTGATTACATTTGCCGTAAATCCGGACTGCCGCCGGGCGCATACATGGAACCGGACGCGCGTTTATACACATTTACCGCCGAAGTCTTTTCTGAAAAAACCTGAACTTGCAGACAAGTTTGCGCTAATCCCCCCCCCCCCCCGCTTTATTCGCAGTAGGGTCTAATACCTATATGCGCAGACGGCGGCATCAAATCGACTTACAGACAGGAATTTCGTCAACAGCATTATCCAGAACCCGCACATTCCTTTCACTAAGGTTAGTTGATTCAGGAGGTCGTCTAACAGCCTGCCGCACTTGTAGGTTTTGCGGCACAAAGTGCTGACGGCACTGTTCACCCGCGGTGAATTTGCCGCAAAAACCGGTGATAGGCGACATCCTAACTTTTTAGCTCTTCCTTTTTACTTGATTTCCTTTCTTAATAATCCTATGGCTGAACAGCGGCGTTGTTTTTATATATTTTTAGCATTGTTGGAGCTTCAATATCGATGACCCTTCTAAAATCCGGATTAATACTTTCCGGACCGTTGGCCAATTGCGCCGCTGTTGTTAAAGCCGCTTCGGCACTGTCAAGATCATTTATATACAGGTAGTACAAAAACGTATTCAACTTGGCCGCGAGCCTTGTCAATAAATCAGCGGAATTATTATATGCGTCATTGAGCATCTCCAATATTTTATCATCATTATCTTTTAATTCATCCTTGATATAAATATCGGCCAAATTAACATACTGCATATAAATATCATCACCGGCTTCTTTTTTTATTTCATCCTCGTTTTCCTGGGAATATAAATACGATGCCTTAACTATGGAATTGTCGGAGAATATTATTCCGTTGCTAAACCAGTTTGCACCGTGAATAATTACATTATTAGATGGGATAAAATTAATTTTACTGGTTTTCACAGTTTGAGTAACAATGAAATTTCCGGTAAAGTCAAGGATGCCTTTTGAACCGTCAGGCGTTCTATCGGTTGGTTTATAGACCCGCGCGTATAGTATCAATGACTCCTTGCCATTTTTAAAATATCCCCCAATCGCAACGGCGCGATAAAAATCATCGGTCGGCTCGTCGGGAATGAAGCCAAATAACGCCTTGAAAAGCGAATCCTTATCTTCAAATGACATCGACTCCTGTAAAGAGAATATTTCCAGCAGTGAATTAAACCAGCTTACTCTGCCGAATAGGTCCACATCAGCGCCATTGGGCAATCCGGCGGGATTATCCCTGTATACAATTTCATTTTTCGATAATTTTCTTTCCGAAAGCTTATTTTGGTCAAACACCCATGAATATGACACTTTTTCACTGACGCCGTACGGCGGTGTTATGCAGCCTGTAAAAACAACGCTCAAAACCAGTATAATAAAAACAAAATTCTTCATAATAGTCCTCCTGAAATAATTTGTAAATGCTATTGTATCACACTAAAACAAAAAGTCAAAAGAAAATTCATCACTAAGAGATGAAGTATGGGGTGATGGACGAAAGACGCTGCTTCATTGTCCAATTGAAATAAATCCTGAATGCATATATACTGGAAAACTATCAAACAAGCCTGTGAACAGGCAAAGGAAGGACATTATGCGTAAAGCAAAGTATCTAAGCGCAGCGACCGCGGCAACCGCGGCGGCAATTATGGCAGCCATAGCCGCTATGACGGTAATCGTTTCATGCTCTGCAGCCGGAGGGTCAATAGATTCCGGCGGCAATGACAGGCCGTTGTACAGCATAAGTACGGTAAGCGTTGCGGGCGAAA
>JAISCO010000407.1 GCA_031265535.1 Spirochaetaceae bacterium
GAACCGGCGACCTCTTGGTCCCGAACCAAGCGCGCTACCAACTGCGCTACTGCCCGTTTTTACATCATACCATTTTCAGCAATGTTATGAGTTTACTATAAAGTTTGCGGTAACGTCAATATCCCGCCAGCGGGCGGTAGCGATTCCGATTTCAAAACGAAAATCAGCGCAACACGGATGGCCCCCGCAAAGAGGTAAAAAGTAAAAGGTAAAAAGGAACATTAACAGTTGAGTCAGTTTCAAATAAAAAGGGGAAGCGCATCAATCATAAACCGTCAAAATTTTGAAGTTTATGATGAACTTTTTCGACGCTGCTCCCCCTCGTTCCAAAGGTTTTGCTTCGCAAAACGCTTTTCCACTACCCCCACCCATTAACAATGAGCAGGGCGGCAAACAAACGCCGTGCCCGGCGTTAATGCCGCGTGAGTCTTACTATTGACCAGCTGCCCTCTGTAAAAAAGCCCTCTGTAACAAACCTGCGGGGTTTGCCACAGAGGGCCGTTCTTAATCAATCCCTATTAACTAATCATTCCGGTTCATTCTCATTTCCCGGATGCGGGAAGCGGACTATCTCACGATGCCCGATCCGCCCGCGCCGCCGGCGTGAGCCGCATTGTGGCCGTTGCCGCCTCCGCCGCCGTTTCCCGTGCCGCTTACGGCAGGCAGGAAACCGTTAGCTCTCGCGCCGGCGGCGTACACCGTAGATACCCCGCTTATCGCGGACTGTGTGCCTGTGCCAATTCCCCCGGCCCCGCCGCCTCAACTCGGTCTTGCACTCCTGTGAAATATCCGGCGATTCCAACAGCCGCTCGCAGGGTGTCTTGGGGTTCTTTTCGTAAACTTTTTTGTAGCGCCCGTCGGTCTGTTTTTCTCTCGACAGCAGCTTGAAGGACGGATACCAGTAGTTGTAAAGCGGGCACAGGAATTGATACACCTCTGCGAGTGCGGCGTACTCGGCGTGAGTATCGAAACGAAAATAACCAACTGTTTTCCGCACGGCATCGAAGTTCTTTTGTTCTGCGTAACAGTTATCATTTTTGTGATAGGGTCTGCTCCGCGTCGGCTCGGTATGCCGCTCAAGACACCACTTGAGAAGGGGCTCATTGATGAATTCCATGCCATTATCGTAATGAGACCCCTTCAGCGGGAACGGAAGCTCCTTGTGGATGTACGAAAAAGCCTCAAAAACCCAGCGGTTGGCGGCATTTAGCAGCTGACGCTCCTCTATCCACCCTGAAAAAACGTCCGTTCCTGTCAATGTTTTGCAAAATTGACCGCTCGCAGACCCTCCGCAGTGCGCCACCGTGTCAAACGCTCTTCCCTTCCGGGCTTAAGCGTGTCCCGGTCAAAGTGTGTTTGTACCGGAATCTGGCTTCTTAGGGGCGTTTGGACAGACCGCGTCGTGCTTATCCCCTTGATTGCCAGCGCCTTCCGCGCGGGTTTTAGTAAAATGTCCGCTTCAGCCGCGCTCACCTCCAAAAGCAGTTTCCTGATTTCCTCCGTTATCCAGTAATTCAGAGCGTCCAATCCCGCAAGAAAATCTATCATGCCTCCTATCATCGGAACCAGCAGCTTCCCGCAGGGTTTGCCGAACTCGTCCCATATCGCACTCAGAACCTTTACAAACTCTTCCCCATATTTTCGGGATCGTCCGCCACGCTTCCCTTCGGACCGTTCCTTCCTCGTGCCTTTCTGCCGTCTCCCATCACTGACCGCCTTATTCCTGTAGTTCCCTAACGCCGTCGCTAGATAACTCCGGTTCAATCCTGTTACAGGTACGAGCCGGTACTGTAATTCCTTGCGCCCTTTTTTTGTCGCCTTTTGATACTCCTCAAAATTGGCTTTGAGGATTTCCTGTCTGCTATGCATATCCAGCCTCATTTGTCCCACCTCTCAGTGGAACCATTTTATATTTGGACTAGATTTTTAGTTATTAGGCATCCGCTTTTTCGACCAGGTTTTATTTTTAGGCATCACGCCATTTGCCATGGAGGCACATGCGCTCCGCGCCGGCATACCCGCCAGCGGGTTTACATTCCGCTACGCGGCTACATACCCAAAGCGGACTTTACTCCGTGCCTCAGGGTCCGACAGCAGCGATTGGCATACGCGGCAGTGGGTTT
This sequence comes from Spirochaetaceae bacterium, assembly GCA_031265535.1. Lineage (GTDB taxonomy): Bacteria > Spirochaetota > Spirochaetia > Treponematales > Breznakiellaceae > JAIRMY01. The sequence continues at coordinate 2,124 of JAISCO010000407.1, forward strand.
TCTATAGCTTTTGAAAAACAAGAAACAATGAACAATTAGCAATTAACAATGAACAATTAACAGTGAGGAATTAACAATGGACAATGAATAATGAGCAATTAACAATGAAGGAAGACCCGCCGGTAGGCGGGAGCCGGGGGGTAACGGAAAATCCGCGTAAGCGGGGTTGTAGTTAGGGGGGTGCGACTATGAGGCAGTTGCAAACTTGTTTGCACGTTTGCCGATGATGCGGGGAAACAGCGCCCCCCTCCTGAATAGTGGTAAACGATGTTCCATTTTGGAAAACGTGCGGCAGACCGCGCCACGTACAACCCTCTTTGAGAACATACAGTATCGCACAAAAAATATCATATAGGTCGTACGTTCTTGGGCGTGTCGCCTTACGCGCTGATTTTAGATCGTATTCTATCATCGAGAATTGTTCCCGGGTGATGTCGCTTGGATAGACTGCTCTCATATCGTTTCCGCCTTTTCTGTTGTTTTATTTTATATACGGCTGTTTATAAGTTTTGTAAAGATGTTGAACAGGCTCTAACGGTTTAGGATAAATACGCTCCCCCTTTGTAAGAAATAAGAAGTAAGAAGTAAGAAGTAAGAAGTAAGAAATAAGATACCTGTTACTTTTTACCTTTTCCTTTATCTCCTTTTTACCATAAATTTTCTAAAAGTAAAATTGCTGGTGCCGTTCATGGATAATGGTTTTTTATTTTTTAATGCATTATATTTATGTCATAGTGTATTGGGCATTAGCTTTCATTGGCGTTTTTTTGATTTACGGTGTTCTTTCACCATACCTTGTCATACTAATTCGTGATTACGGGTTTAATCATTCAGTTTTAGGTATCCTGCTTGCGCTCTGTGAGGCAATGGCAATAGCCAGCCCCTTTATAATGAGTTTTTTTGCCGACCGCTCCCGGCGCTACCGCCCTGTAATTCTTATTTCTTTGGTTCTGAGTCTTTTTTGCGGCATAATTTTGTTTTTCTCGAAAAAATTATTGATTTGCGCGATCGTATTGCCGGTTTTAGCCTTTAGTTACCGCGCTATTCAGCCGCTTTTGGACGCGATAAGCACAATAAAGTTTGGTAAAAAAGGAAATTACGGCAAATACCGCGCGATAGGCTCGCTAAGTTTCTTTTTGGTGGTCATTTTTTTACAGTTGACGCCGTTTTTTACTCCAAACACCGCGCCAAACATAGCTTTTTGGGTAACAATCAGCAGCTTTCTTTCGATTATTTTAATCATGGCTGTACCCGCGTCCTATTTTATAAACGATGATAACAAACCGGCGGCCTCGCCTCCGTCATTGAGCGCCGAACCCGGCCTAGTGTCCAAACCAAATTATGTAGTACAGCGGCATAGCGCAATTTACAACCTTTGGTCGCCGCTGTTTATAACCGGATTTTTAATCATATTCTTTAACCGCCTTGCCATGTCGCCGATAAACAATTTTTTGTCGCTGTATGTTGTTGAACAATTAAAATGGGACGGCGTCGGGTTTATGTGGGCATTATCCAGCGGTTCAGAAATTGCTTTTATATTTTTATCAAAACGCCTGCTCCAACGTTTTAATGCGCTGCCGCTAATGGCTTTCGCTACATCAGTAGTCATACTGCGTTATATCATCATACTGCTTTTTCCATCACGAGGCGGCATAATAGTATCCCAGCTCACACATTCGGTATGTTTCGGCATATTCCACCCCGCCGCGGTCTCGTTTATCACAAGCTGCGTTCCTCCCGCGCGCCGCGCCCTTGGAATGTCCCTGTACCTTTCGTTAGGCACCGGCTTACCAACCTTAATCGGCAATTTAACCGGCGGTTTTATCGTGGACTACTTGGGGTACAGAAGTTTATTTATTATATTCGCTGTATTCGCCGTATTTGGCTTGCTGATTTACTTTATGACACGAAAACACACCCAGCGGCTTTTGTTGGAAAATGGCGACTAAGTTCAGCAATTAACAATGAACAATTAACAATGAAGGAAGAAGGAAGGGGTAAAAAGGAAAAAGGACAGTGAGATTTATTTTCTATTTGGGCGTATTTTTGGCTGCAGCGCCAAAAACCGGGCTTTCCGCTCCAATTCCTCGAAAACGCCTAAGGCGTTCCGCCTGCGGCGGTACTGCGGGATTTCCACTGCAATCCCTCTTACGCAGGGCTTCAACACAATTAACAGTTAGCAGTGAGGAATGAGCAGTGAAGGGAGAAGGAACAAGGAAAAGGTAAAAAAGAAGAAGGAGGGATGATGAGAAGTGATTTTTTACTTTTTCCCTTTTACTTTTTACTTGAAAGAGGGAAATCCGCTGTGTGAAGGCAGGCGCGTATGCAAGCGCTATTTTCAAACCCTAAGGCACGGAGTAAAGCCCGCTTTCGGTACGCTAGCGCGGAGCGCATGTGCCTCCATGGCAAATGGTTGACAAACGCCGGTCTTGCCGGCTATAATATACCCATGTTTTTTACTAAAATAAATAGGGCTGTAAGCCCATCTACATTCGCTGACAGCTTTAGAATTCATTACTGAGCGAAGCGGGTTTGTACGGCGTTTTTGCGCTGTGCTCCCCCCCCCCCCCCCGCTTACATCCAGTAAACGGTTTTTCAAGTTTAGTTTCAGAAAGTATCCTCATGGAGTTACGCCGCGTTTCCGGCTTTGCCGGGGGCGCGGTTTCTCATATCAACGTCGGGCTTAAAGCCCGTGAACTAAAGATGCCCGCGGACGCCGGGCTCAAAGGAGCAATAAATGTTACATGCTAAAAAGAAAAAGAAGCACGGATTTTTCTTAGGTTTAGCCGTCCTTGCGGCGGCGCTGGCACTGGCCGGATGTGAGAATCTGACGGCGGGAGGGAATACCGGTGCTACCGGACAGCCGGGTGAAACCACAGGGGCTATGGGCAGCCTTACGTTAAAGATCGGGATTGATGGAATCATATCATCGAGCATGAGCGCGCAGACGGCATGGGCAGGCGCGGCGGGCGTTCCGGGCGTTTCCCGGACGGTCTACCCCGATTCGATAGGGATTACCGGGTATAAACTGGAGTTTGAACCCACCAGCGGCGGTGCGGCCCACGCGCCGGAAACGACTACAGGCAATACTGTTACAATTGACCTGATCGTGGGCAGCTACACGATTACCGTAACGGCATTTTCGGGCAGCACGGCGATTGCCGGTGGGATTAAATCGAACGTTACGGTAAGCAAGGACCAGACCACACAAGTGAGCGTCACCTTGGGTCCCAAGGAAGAAGCGGGAAACGGCAGCTTTGTCTGGGATCTTACCCTTCCCAACGGGGTGGATAACCCTGTGCTGTATGTTACTACCCTTGATAACCATGCGCTTAGCGGCGGGACGATTACTCTGACCGCGGGCCAACAGAACCAAGGGACGCTCTCTCTTGCTTCGGGGTATTACAAGGCCCGCCTTGAGTTAACGATGGGAAGCAAAGTCGCGGGCTTCAGCGGCGAATTCATCCATATCTACGGCGGACTTACAAGTACGCTTGCGAAGGTGTTTACGGCGGATGATTTTGTCGAAGTAAAGACGGTAGATGACTTTAACCTGACCGGTTACTTCCCCGCGCCGGTGTGGGGAGCGGAGCCGCAGACACTTTTTGAGGGCAGCCGGTACAACGGGGTGATACAGTGGAAGAACGGGGGCTTAACCCACAGCGGCGCTTTCGCGGCGGATACGGTATACACCGCGGTGATAAGCCTGACGGCAAAGACGGGATATACCTTTGACGGGGTGTGGGTGAATCAGTTTTCTCACAGCGGCATTTGGGGAACCAGCGCGGCGAACAGCGGCAATGTTACGATAGTCTTTAACCGGACAGCGACAACCGGGGGTATTAACATAGACATTGGCTTTAACCATGGGGAGATCGAAGTATCAGGAAGCAACGGCGAGAACCTTATTGAACACTTCAACCAGCCAAATACCCTGACGCTGAGCGTATCGGGCTACGAGAATATCAGTTGGTATGTTGACAGCGGAACCTCTGCCCAACAGGGCAATCCCCTGACCTTGCGCGGGATAGATTACACTATGGGTAAGCACATTGTTACCTTTAACGGGTACAAAGACGGCGTACCCTTCTCCCAGATGATACCCTTTAGGGTTACGGACACCACCGCCTATCTTAACAGCATCCAGGCTGCCGAATCATACCTGTCCAACATCGGGGACAACAGCGCTGATAATCCCGCCGTTCTGCCTTTGGAAATTGATCTTAGCGGCGGTGGCTGGCAAAACCTGCTGGGGGTGATAGCGGCTGCGGGAAAATACGTTAATCTGGACCTGTCGCTTAGCGCCATGGCGGGAATGGAATTTAACCCTGACAGCGCGGTCAGTACCGGCAAGGACCTGATTGTGTCCCTCGTCCTGCCAAACGGGGCGAACCGCATCAAGGCGGGAGACTACTCGGCATCAACATTCAAGCATTTTACGTCCCTAAAGCGTGTGGACGGCGGCAGCATAGTAAATATAGGCGACTATGCCTTCAGTGTGTGTTATGCCCTGACCACTGCGAACTTTCCGTTGGCGACTTCCATCGGCTACAGTGCCTTCGGCGGTTGTGCTGCCCTGGCCACTGCGAACTTCCCGGCGGCGACTTCCATCGGCGACAATGCCTTCAATTTGTGTTATGCCCTGACCATTGCTAACTTCCCGTTGGCGACCTTCATCGGTGAGTACGCCTTCAATTTATGTGAAGTCCTGACCACTGCGAACTTCCCGGCGGCGACTTCTATCGGTGAGCGCGCCTTCTCCTATTGTGCAGCCCTGACTATTGCGAACTTCCCGGCGGCGGATTCCATCGGCTACAGTGCCTTCTCCGATTGTGCAGTCCTGACCACTGCGAACTTCCCGGCGGCGACTTCTATCGGCGTCGGCGGCTATGCCTTCGATGGTTGTCTTGCCCTGACAACGGCGAACTTCCCAGCGGCAACTTCCATCGGCAGCAATGCCTTCAATGGTTGTGCTAATATGACCGCAATAACCATAAATGAAACTTGTGCTATCAACAGTTTACAAGGCGCAGGCAGATTTTTGAACTTCAAAACGCTCTATAACAGCAATGGACAACAAGCCGGTACTTACACGTATGCAGACAATGCATGGACAAAGAATTAAGGAAGGCCGGACAGTTAAGAACTTGTGATTAAAGAAAGCCCCTGTTATCCGGGAAACCGGATAACAGGGGCAGTAAAGTTCATCATGAGCCTCCCTGCCGGCAGAGGCGCTTGCCTTGTTTGCGGCAAATTTGCGGCGGAGAGGCTCATTTTGGCACTCCTCACTCCTCATTCCTCACTGCTAACTGTTCATTGTTCCTTACTGGTTGAGCCCCGCGATGGCGGCGAGGGCGGCAAGGTAGTCCATGTCGTCCGGGGTAACGCTGGCGGCGGCTATCTTAAGCGGGTCGCCGGAGCGGTAGGCGGCGCGTTGGGCGGACGGCGGCACGGGGTTTTGCAGAGCCTGCTGCTGGGCGCGGATTTCGGCGGCGAATTCAGCCTCGGACATTTCGGTTTCGGCGCGGGTTTCGGCGTCGATTTCATTGAACATGGCCGCTATCGTCTGCTTGGCCTGACGGTCGCTCACCTTGTCCGTTACGTCGTACAGGTATTTGGCGACAAGTTTGCTCCACACATCCGGGTCGCAGGCGTAGACCACGTAATAGTTGTACGCCCGCGTCGTCCTGCCGCTTGATTCGGTGGTTTCGGTGAGCTGCCAAAAGTCGGCGAGCCGTTCCTGACCGGCAATCGTAACCTTGGTCTTGGTGGCGGCATCGTTCACCACGGCGAACTGGTCATCGCTGCCCAGCGTGGCGGCCGCCTTTGCTACGACAACCTGCTTTAACTGGTTGGCGAGCCGCGCCGCGTACTGCACGTCCGCGATGGTCTGAGCCGCGTTCAGCGCCTGGGCGCGGGACGCGCCCACCTTTAGCACCTTGCCGCCGCCGACATCCCAGTCCTGCTTAAAGATGCGGAAGTTCCCGCGCACCGCCGGAAGCAGCCACGCGGGGGAAGCGTCCTCGCCCAGACCGCGGTTCGCCCAGTCCAGTATACGCTGCGCCGCCGCCGTCTTTTTCGCGTCAATGGACGCCTGTTCCGTCTGGCTCCGCATCGGCGACTCGCCGCCCTGCTGCCCGGCGTAGTACGCCGAAGGCTCTGCTGGCCGCGAAGCGCAGCCCGTCAATGCCGCAAGCGCGGCAGCCATGACGGCAACCGCCGTCATCATTTTTTTGCACATATCAAACTCCTTAAAAAAATATATTTACACAGCCTTATGGCTAGTGTTGCCTCTGACTCAGATAACAGATAAGCTCCGCATATCCGCTATTTTGTCTTTTATCTCCCATCTCTTATCTTTTATCTCTTTTTGTGTTACTCTGCCTTATTATGACATTGACGAAATTGATGAAAACGGTAGCCGTTCCGCCCGACCGGCGGATACACCTTGACTTGACCCTGCCGGAAACTTTTACCCCCGGTTCCCTCCTCTGCCTTGAGATAAGCCCCCGCGTAGTCGAGTCCAAAACCAGAGAATCCATGCTCGCCGCCGTAGAGCGTCTGTGCGGACTGTACGCCGGGACGGAACCCCCCGGCGCGTATCTGGAACGCCACCACGCCGAAAATCTATTGGAACAGGAAATCGAAGACCGCCGCGAAAAAGAGCTGGAGCGTTTAAACCGGTGAGGTATGTCCTTGACGCCTGCGCCCTGCTCGCTTTCCTTAACAAGGAAGACGGCTGGGAAAAAGTCAGGGGGCTGCTTACCGAAGCTGTAGATAGCGGTGATACGCAGGTTTGCATGAACAGCGTCAACCTGCTTGAGGTTTACTATGACCGGCTCCGCCTTGACAACGCATTCAAACTGGGTGAATTCCTTATGTGCGCCTTTGAATCCCCGATACGGATTATTGACACCTTCCCGCGCCCCCTGCTTGACGAGGCGGCCCGTATCAAAGCGTTTTACCGGCGCGTTTCTCTGGCGGACGCCATAGGTATTGCAACCGCTTTCTGTGCCGGCGGCATTTTCGTCACCTCCGACCATCACGAGTTGGATGCGGTGAACGCGCGCGAGGCCGTCCGCTTTCTCTGGATACGCTAGCCCTTTCTTATTCATTCCTCACTCCCCCCCCATTTTCCCCTAGTCCGCCACCCGCACGAAGGCCGCCCTGATGTTCGCCGCCGCGTCCGGGTAGGGTTTTACCAGCAGCGTGAAGCGGGATTTGTCCGCGCTGAACTGGTAGACGCTTGTCCATTCTATGGCGGGGATCTGGGCGAATACCGGAGCGGGAAAGGCACATTCCAGCCGAAAAAAGGTGTCGTCGTGCGACCAGAGGCCGTCCCCGTCCTGAAACACATCCGCGCCCGCCTCCTTGCCGCTCACCGTTACGATGCATGCGCCGTCCGGCGACAGTATCAGTTCGTACAACTCGGCGCGGTTCTTGCCTGAGGCGTCTTTGTACGACAGCCGCCCCTGCCAGCGTCCGCGCGTGAACGCCTCTGTGAACGAACTGTCGTCCGCCGGGGCCGCCAGGGACAGCGCCGCGAAGAGCGCCGCCGCGAGCGTTAACTTTTTCATTGTCCTATCTCCTTTAGGCGGGCAAAAAACTCGCCGCCCAGGTCCTGTTCGATGTTCCGCAGCGCCCTTGCCAGCGCCTCGCTTTGCGTGATGTGGCGGAAGACCGCGTACTTTTTGGTGTACGTTACCAGCGCGTCTCCGCCGCCCGATTCCACCCGTATCGTGAGTGAGGGTTCCACCGTGCGATAATTTTTGGTCGCGCCTTCGTGCGGTTCGAAGCTGATTAACACGGCGTAAACGCCGCCCGCATCCGTTACAAGAAAGCCCGCGCCGCGCAGCAGTTCCGCCGTCTTGTGGGCTAGAGGGCGGGCGGCCTCGTCGTTCAGCGTTACCGTCGCGGTGAAGCGGAGCCTGTTCGCCTGTATCATGCCGTCTATGCGGGACGCTATCGCGGGCAGTTCGTCATAGCGCGGCGAGACGGCGCTGTCGAGCAGTACCGCCATGTCCGCATACTGCGCCGTTACAAGGGCGAGGCGTTTTGCCTCTTCCAGATGGCGGGCCGCCTGTTTCGGGTTGTCCGAATTTTCGTACCGTTTGATGATGTCGCCTATCAACAGCGCGTTGGCCTGAATCCGCCCGTCGTACACGCCGAGCGCCTTTTGCCTGTCGATGTAGGCCAGCGCGTGAACCGTCCCCGTTTGGTCCGTGTACGTTTCGGCGAACTCGACGCCGAAGAATTCAGCCTGAGAGATGACCGTCGTGTCCGTAGTCGCGCGCGTTGTTTCGGAGGCGCCCGCCACGGCCTCGTTGTAGCTGTACAGCAGCCGCTGGGTGTCGGCAACCTTCGTGTCAAAGAAGCGGGATATTTGGGCGAGCGCCCGCTCCCGTGCAGCCTCAGCCGTCCGCCCCTCGCCCACGCCGCTCACATACCGCTCCACCGGATACGCTGCCGTCCGCCTTGTAAGCCACCGTGGCGCGTCCTGTCCCCACGCCGCAAACGCTGCCGCCAGCAGCAGCGCCGTAATAAAAATTCTTTTCATAAATGCCTCCTCGTTAATTGTCCACTGATTACACTGATTACACGAATTAACGCGAATCACTCCTCATTCCTTTTTCCCTCTTCCTTTTTACTTCTTCCTTGTTAATTCCCTCTTCCTTTTTACTTCTTCCTTCTTAACTTCCCTCTTCCCTCTTATGTTTTTATGAGGTATAATTAAACCATGATCGTTGCGGTTTGCCGGCTGTCTGAAAGATGTCTTTACCTAAGACGGCATTGAGTACCGGCGGAGGATGCGCGACGAGCGGCCGGACTGAATACACTAAAGAAGTGAGGTAAATACCATGTCTAATACAGAGTTGCTTATAAAAGAAATTGAAACCCTTCCCGCGGATTATACGGCCAGAATTCTGGATTTTATAGAATTTCTGAAAAATACCGCGCCTCGCCGGACGGTTTCTTCCGATTTTCCTGTGGCGTATTCCCCGGAAGAAGCCCTGCGCGTATCCGCTCTGCGTTCCGCGGCAAGGCGCGCCAATCCCGCTCTGAATACCATGGAAAAGTACAAGGGCTGTTTGAAAGACAGCGCGAACTTTGGCCGTGACGGCATGGAAATCCAGCGGGAACTGAGAAATGAATGGGAATAAATTCGTTCTCGACACCAACACCGTCATAAACTACCTCAACGACAAAATTACCCTTCCAAACGGCGGCGATAACGGAGACATCGAATTCTTTATCAGCGTTATAACCGAACTTGAACTGTTTTCCAAACCGGCCATTACTCCCGAAGAAGAATCAAAAATCTCAGCATTTCTCAACGACAACGTTACCATCGTAGACATTGACCCCCGTATAAAAAATGAAACCATAGCCATACGGCGCACAACAAAAATTAAATTGCCCGACTGCATCATTGCCGCCACATCCATAGCATTGAAGGCAACCCTCCTTACCCATGACACCGAGGATCTTCTCCCTTTGGTGCGGCCAGGCTATAACGCCGAAGATATTTAATAATAGGAGAACGCCATGCCGGAATTGGCCGAAGAAGAATTTGACCATGGACTACCTCTGGGCCAAAGCGGAGGCCTTCCCGTATCGCTTCTCCAGTACCAGTTCCAGGTCTTTCTTCTCTCCCCCCTCCCGGCAGTCCGCCTTGGCCCCGAACCTTTCCACCTCCCCCTCAAGCCCGCGGCCGGAAAGAATATCCCCTGTGGCTTCCGAGGGCGTCTTCCGTTCAAACCGTCGGAACCCCGCCGCGTGGCCGAGCCGCTGGAGCAGCCCCATCCCTGCCGCCTCGTACAACGCCGGCCCCTCCCGGTCCAATAACACCCTCTGCCCGGTTATCTCCCCGTCGAATACTTCATCCGTATCGTCCTTATACCCCAGGTGGGCGCTGATCCGGCTCCCGAAGGAGAAAACGTCCCGGTCTTCCCTGGATAATTCTGAGGCGTCGAAAAGGGCCCAGCAGCGGGAAACCCCGTTCATGCGGTCGGCTGCCCGCAGGGAGCGCAGGGCGCCCTCGTAAGACGGGCCCAGGCGTCTTCCGTCCACGTAGAGGATGCATA
>JAISCO010000421.1 GCA_031265535.1 Spirochaetaceae bacterium
GCGTTTTTCAAGAAGTTTTCGTTGCCAAGTTTTGATTTAAGACCGGCGATAAACTTTTTATCTTTTTCCAATTCCCGCGCCCACTTTGCTTTCAGAATATCCATGTCGACATGCTCGGCGATGAACAGGAACACCTCGAAGCCCGCTCCGGCTGACGCTACAGCCCCGTCCGGCGCGGCTGACTGGTCCGAAGCGGACACGGCTGTAATGCCGCTTAAACCGGCAAGCAGGCATATCAAAGCGTTGTTGGACGCCACAATATCCGCTCTATCAGAGCGGACAAGGGCTCGCGGCTTCTTTTCGGGCGCTATCGTACATTCACTGCGCAGCGTCCGTATCGAGCGCGTCAATTCCTGTAAAAACGTAAAATCAGCTTCAATTTTTTCAAGCTTTTCAATGTCCGCGCCCGTTTCAGAACCGGAAGGATAACGCTGTGTTATAAGCAATTCCCCCGGCGCGTGAATACCCTCCGGCAGCTTGCCCCAAATTTCCTCTGTAACGAACGGCAGTAACGGATGCAGCAGACGCAAAAGCTCAGCCAAAACATCAAGCAGTACCGTAACGGCGCGGTCTTTTTCCATCTCGCCGCCCTGTTTTGTAGAAAGTTTTGTCGCCTCGACATACCAGTCGCAAAAATCATTCCAAAAAAAGTCGTAGGCGCAGGCGGCGGCCTCGTTGTAGCGGTATCCGGCAAAAGCGCCGCCCATCGTCCGCGCCGCGCCGCGCAGACGTCCGTATATCCACTGGTCGACAGGAAGCAGGGCGGGATTTTTGACAAGATTGCGCCCCTCAAGGTTCATCAGTATGTAACGACTCGCGTTCCATAACTTGTTGGCGAATTTCGACCCAAGCTTAAAACTCTCCTTGTCAATCAAAATGTCCTGCCCCTGAGCGCAGAGGAACGCGAGCGTAAATTTGAGCGCGTCCGCGCCGTACTCATCGACCAGCTCAAGCGGGTCTATCCCGTTACCAAGCGACTTGCTCATCTTGCGCCCCCGCTTGTCGCGGAGCAGCCCGTGTATATAAATATCGCGGAACGGCGCTTTGCCGGTAAATTCCAGTCCCGCCATGATCATGCGGGCAACCCAAAAAAATATGATGTCGTAAGCGGTTACCAGCGCGCTTGTCGGATAAAAACGGCGAAAATCGTCCTTCGCCGTATCCGGCCAGCCCAGCGTGGAAAAGGGCCAAAGCCAACTCGAAAACCACGTATCAAGAACATCCTCGTCCTGTTTTACGGCGCCGCCGCAGGCCGGACAAACGCTTATATCATCACGGCTGACGGTCAGCTTGCCGCATTTTTCGCATGTCCACGCGGGGATCCGGTGCCCCCACCAAAGCTGGCGGCTTATGCACCAGTCGCGTATATTTTCCAGCCAGCGCTTGTACGTGTTCTCCCACCTCTTTGGATAAAAGACAATCTCGCCCCGCCGCCAGGCGTCAAGCGCTTTGACGGCAAGCGGTTTCATCTTTACAAACCACTGTTCGGACAGGTAAGGCTCAATAAGGGTAGCGCAGCGGTAACAAACGCCGACCGCGTGACTGATTTCCTCTTCTTTTATCAAAAAACCGCCCGCTTTCAGGTCTTCGACAATGATTTTGCGGGCGTCTCGCATCGAAAGTCCGCGGTATTTGGCGGGCGCTTCATCGTTTAATCTGCCGTCTCCGGTGATTATGTTGATTACGGGAAGTCCGTGCCGTTTCCCCACTTCCCAGTCGTTGGGGTCATGGGCGGGGGTTATTTTCAAAGCGCCCGTTCCGAATTCCCGGTCAACATAAGCATCCGCCAGCACCGGTATCTTGCGGTCTGTAAGTGGCAGCGCAAGCATCCTGCCAACAAGCCCTTTGTACCGGCTGTCTTCGGGATGTACGGCAACCGCGGTGTCCCCGAACATAGTTTCCGGGCGTGTGGTGGCTACCTCCACAAAACCGCCGCCGTCCGCGTAAGGGTAACGGACATGATACATCTTGCCGTGGACATCCTCGTGTTCCACTTCGTCATCGCTGAGCGCCGTCCCGCAGTTTGTACACCAGTTTACAAGGTAAAGCCCCTTGTAGAGCAATCCGCGCTCGTACAGCGTAACAAAGACCTCGCGCACGGCTTTGGACAAGCCTTCGTCCAGTGTAAAACGCTCGCGGCTCCAATCCACGCTCGCGCCCATTTTAGCGATTTGACGGCTTATCACCGCGTGATGTTCATGCTTTACCTTCCATGTTTCTTCAACAAATTTGCCGCGTCCCAAGTCCCGCCTGCTTGTGCCCTGAGAGCGCAGCTTCTTTTCGACAACATTCTGTGTCGCTATCCCCGCGTGGTCGCAGCCCGGTACCCACAGCGCGGGCCTGCCCGTCATGCGCTGAAAGCGTATCTCTATGTCTTGCAAGGTGATGTTGAGCGCGTGTCCCATGTGGAGTATTCCGGTAACGTTGGGCGGCGGTATCACGATTGTATAAGCGCTCGCCGGCCCGGACGCTTCCCGCGGCTTAAAATATCTGCCGTCTTTCCAAACGGCATAGATGCGGTCTTCAAAATTTTTAGGATTATACGCTTTTTCCAATTCGATAGATTTTAACATGTCAGGCTCCGCAACCAGCTTACATCGCCCCTAAACCGTTTTTCAACCCACCAGTGGGTTTCTCATACGCTCCGCGTTAGCGTCTTGCCGCCGCAAACTTGTTTGCGCCTCGTTGGGGGCTTCGTACCTTTTACCTTTTACTTTTTACTTTTTATTTTTTATTTTACAGCGTGGCGGCTTGTATTTTATTTGCGAATATAATAGCATAAATGTAAGAGTTGACTAAAATAAAATCCCTAAGCAATTCTAAACTATCTCAAATTTGGAGGATATTCATGAAAATAACATCTTTTTTTACCAACAAGTATGTTATCGGGTTTGGCGCGGGCGTTGCTGCCGCTATAATTGGCTGCAATGTATATAAAAGCAAGACGGTCCGTAAAGCGGCGGTAAACATTCTTGCCCAATGGATGAAACTGCGGGATGAGGCAAAGTTTGCCGTTACCAAAATAAAAGAAGAAGCGGAAGACCTCTACGCGGAAGCAAATAGTAAAAAAAACGGCGCGGAGAACGAGGCTTAGTTAAGAAAACGCGGCATGGAAATACGCGTTTTCAAGCGGGGAATCTCTAAAAACTGAAGTTTTTAGAGACCCCTATCATAAGGTGTTAATATGAAGTACAAGATTATCCATGAGCTGCCGGGCAGGCTGCGCCTTTCATGCGGCAGATATGCCCTGTCCCCGGTCAAAACGGCGGCGGTAGAACAGTTTTTACTTGCGATTGACGGCGTAAAGACTGCCCGTGTATCTTCAATAACTGGAAATATCCTGTTTAATTTCGACCCCAAGGTAAAAGCCGACATATTGGATCAGCTTGACGGGCTTAAGCTCGCCGGCCTGCCTGATCCGGCGTTTTTCCATGATTTGGAGGGTAATTTTCAGAATAAATTATTCGGCCTTGTAAGTTTTCACCTTATTACACGCTACCTGTTGCCGGCGCCGATACGTATGATGTATACCTGTAGACGCGCCATGCGTTTCATAGGCAAAGGGCTAAGGGCTCTTGTATCGGGGCGCCTTAGCGTTGAAGTTTTAGACGCGGCAGCCGTTACCGCCTCTATAGCGCAGGACACCGGCAACGGCAGCGCGGGGTCTATGATAATGTTCATGCTTACCCTGAGTGAAATCCTCGAAGAGTACACCCACAAGAAGTCAAAGGATGCCCTAGCCGCGTCATTCTCGCTGAACATAGATTCCGTATGGAAAAAGACGGATGCCGGCGAAGTTTCCGTGCCGATAAGCCAAATCGCGCTTGGAGACCTTATATTGGTTCGAAGCGGCGCGATGATACCGTTAGACGGCGAAATATTTCAGGGTGAAGGGCTGGTTTGCCAAGCCTCACTTACAGGAGAACCATTGCCGGTGCTTAAACGTGAGGGCAACGCGGTATTCGCCGGCACGGTTGTGGAAGAAGGAGAACTCACCATAAAGGTGACCAGCCGCCCCGATGAAACTCGCATTGAAAAAATCGTATCTATAATTGACGAATCCGAGGGGCTTAAAGCTAAAATGCAGAACCGCGCGGAAAGACTTGCCGATTCCATAGTACCGTTTAGTTTTGCGGGCGCCGCTCTGGCCATGCTGCTGACAGGCAGCGTAAACAAAGCGTTAGCTTTTTTGATGGTAGACTATTCCTGCGCCATAAAACTGTCCATACCCATAGCCGTACTGTCCGCGATGCGGGAAGCGGCGCGGCGGCGGATTTTCGTAAAAGGCGGCAAGTTCCTTGAAGCCATAGCAAAAGCGGACACCATCATCTTTGACAAAACCGGAACTTTAACGGAAGCAAAGCCGAGCATAGCAAAGGTAGTGCCCATTGCCGGAGAGAACCGCGAAAAGGTCTTGAGCATGGCGGCCTGTCTCGAAGAACATTTTCCGCACAGCGTCGCAAACGCGGTTGTCCGGCAGGCTGAGGCCGAAAATATTAAGCACCGCGAAGAACACAGCAAGTTGGAATATGTAGTTGCGCACGGAGTCGCGGCGTACTATGCCAAGTCGCGGGTTGTGCTTGGAAGTTACCATTTTGTATTCGAGGATGAAAAAACAAGCCTTAGCCCAACAGAAAAAGCGTGGATAGAAAAAGAAACAGAAGGATACTCCGCGATATACCTTGCGCGGGAAGGCAAACTTTTAGGGATAATTTGCTTTACGGACCCGCCGCGTAAAGACGCGGCGGAGCTAATCGCGGAACTGCGGAAACTAGGCTTATCAAAGATTGTGATGATTACAGGCGATAACGATGCCGCCGCGCGGCTCATAGCAAAAAAGATTGGCATTGATGAATACCACGCGGAAGTTTTACCGCAGACAAAGAGCGATCTTGTAAAACAGTACCGTGACAAGGGGCACACCGTCATTATGGTAGGAGACGGGATAAACGACGCCCCTGCCCTTGCCGCGGCGAATGCGGGGATAGCGATGACAAACGGCTGCGACCTTGCCCGCGAAATCGCTGATTTAGTGCTGCTTTCGGACAATTTGAGCACTCTTTGCGGCATAATAGAGATAAGCAAGGGATTGCTTGCCAGAATCTCAAGAAATTACCGGAATATAATGCTCATAAACACAACACTGCTTGCGCTTTCCCTTGGCGGCGCGATAAATCCCGAAACATCGGCTTTAATACATAATCTGTCAACATTTACGATAAGCGCGTCCTCAAGCCGTCCTTATCTGCCAGATGACGAATAGCAATGTTTATACCAATTCTCAGTATCGTTGTAATTATCACCGCGATAATTTTTGTTGCTTATGTGGCTCTTACAAAAGAAAGTAAACCAAATAATAAAATTCGGACATTATCGAAAAGGAATAAAGATTCGGCGGCGGCGCTTAGAGAAGCCTCGGCGCGCCTTAAAAGAAATCCGAACGATATTGCGGCCTTGCTTTATACCGGTGAACACTGGTATAAAACGGGTAATTGGGAAAAAGCCCTAAAAAGCTATGAAATTCTCTCAGGAATTCCGAATCTGCCCGGCAAGGTTGATCAGGGATTGATTAACCTGCGGGCGGCCCTTTGCTCTCTCCAACTTAACATGATAGAAGGCGCTTTCAAATACGCGCTAATAGCCCAAACAATCAATCCCAATAACTTTGAAATATCCTATGAGTTGGGACACATAGAATTTTTACGTGGAAATTATGAAAAAGCCTTAAACTATCTTAAAAAATCTTACGCCATAAATCCTGACTATGTGCCGGCCCTGCGCTTACTTGGGCATACTTATTTCAAACTGGAACAGAGCAAAGAAGCGCTTAATTATATCCGAAAATCGCTGGAAATCGCGCCAAAGGATAAAGCTTCTCTGTTTACGCTCGCCGAATGTTATGCGGACTCGGGACAGCGGGAGCAAGCCGAGCGCATCTATTCCCACCTGCGCCCCGACCCTGTTTGGGGCCCGGAGGCTTGCCTCCGTTTAGGACTCATCCACACGAATAGTCATCAGGACGAACTGGCGATAGATGATTATACGATAGGCTTAAAACATAAAAACATACGCCCCGATATTTCTACCGAGCTTCAATATCAGCTTGGGAAAACATTACTGCGAGGACAAAAAATAACGGAAGCGCTCAGTTATCTACAAAACGTGCAGTCGGCAATGAAAGGTTATAAGGACACCGATGTGCTTGTAGAGGAGTATAGAGAACTGAGTGTGAATAAAAACCTGCAAACCTTTATTATGGCGCCGTCCGCCGAATTCATAGCCCTTTGCCGCAAAATTGTCTCGGCTTACTACCCCAAAGCGCGGGTTAAAATTACAAAGACGCAAATGAACGAAAATGATTGGGTTGATCTTGTCGCGGAGATTGATACGCCAAAATGGTCAGACCTTGTAATGTTCCGCTTTATTCGAATACAAAGCGCGGTAGGCGAACTGGTGCTTAGAGATTTTCAATTCAACCTCAAAAATGTCAAAGCGGGAAAAGGTATCTGCCTGGGCGTATGCCAATTTAGCGCCGAAGCTAAACGCTTTACCGAAGCGCGGCTGATAGACCTCATCGAAAAAGACCGCTTTATAGCTATCCTAAAATCTCTGGATTTATCCGAGGGCTACTAACCCCCTGTTAGCAATTACGATTTCAAAACGAAAATCAGCGCAACACGGATGGCCCCCGCAGAGAGGTAAAAAGTAAAAGGTAAAAAGGAAATTAGCAATGGAAGAGGCGGCACAAGCGTAATTTGCGAAGCGTAACGAAGCAAATTAGAGCGGAAAGCACTGTTTTTACGGAGCAAAAATGCGCCCAAAATCAAAAAAGTGCCGTTAAAACTATATCAAATCCAGGATTTTCCCGAAATCGGAATTGCTGATCCACTGTTGCGCTTGCAGGTTTTGTTGTTCATCTGCGGTGAATTTACCGAAAAACCACGATTTATTAGGCGAAGCCTATACGGTTTAATACCCCGCCGCTCTGCGGCGGCTGAAATTGAAGTATACTTGAAGGATGAGTGAGATCATACGAAAAGAACATAATGCAAGCACGCTTAT
>JAISCO010000428.1 GCA_031265535.1 Spirochaetaceae bacterium
ATGGTGTTAAACTGCTTGATGAAACCGATGAGGCGGAGCATCTTGCCGCTTTGTATGTTCAGGAGAAAGCAATTTCCCCTGGATGGAGAACGGATGCCGCCCATATTGCCATAGCCACAGTCAGCGGCTTAGACTTTATCGTGAGCCTGAATTTTACCCACATAGCCAGACCGTGGACTATCGAGCGGGTCCGCCGGGTGAACAGGCGTGAATGGTATCAGGGTATCGGAATATACAAACCAGCGGAGGTTTTAGAAATTTATGAAGACAGCGCAAGATTACATGAATGATCCCAGGCTTTTCAACGATCCCGGTATGGCGGAAGCGTTAGAACCTGTCCGGGAAATACACGCTACCAGACTCATGATCCAAGATGAGACAGCCGGAATGACGGCGGCGCAAAAATCGGAGTATCTCAGAAAAAATATGGCTGCCCTGTTTGACAGCATGGGGCTTCCCTTTCCGCAAATCGTCAATCTTTCCGGACAAGGCAAGCAAAAACCTTGCCGGTTGACGGGCAGATGATTATGAACATTTTGCCTGAGGATTAGGAACTGCAAGAATAAAATGCGCCACATTCTATTCCCATTGCTTACGCAATGAACCTCCCCGCCGCATAGGTGCAAACAAGTTTGCGCATTTGCTGCGGGGGGGGGGGGGGTATGAAAATCTTTGTGATGTCAAATTGCTTTGCGCGGGAACTGTGATCGACCGACCGCCGACCGTACGTATTGACTTTTTGCGCATTTATATTAAAATTAAAAAAGGAGTATGCGTATGTACGCGAAAATGAAGCTCCACGCCACAGAGGACGCAAATTTGCGACCGCCTTAAAGCGCGGTATCTCGTAAGTGTTACAACATTTACTAGGTTCGTTCTGTAAGAAAATTTATTAACTGTGTGATCTGCGCAGCAGTCCCACAGCGGAGGGAAGGGAAATATGGCAAAAGAAGAAGAAAAAATGCCAATGATAGGGGCTGTTCGAGAATGTACTACCAGATCACTACTTGATAATATGTTTGAAAAGTTCAATGTGGTAGAAATGCAGGCAAAAATGGATGCCTTAAAAGAGGCAATGTACAACCCTGAAGTATTTTTTTCCTGTGGCGAAGAAGATATAAACCGGCAATATGAAACGCTTGTAGGAGCATTTTTATCAGGAATCTGGAAGGAAGCAAAAAGATAAGCAGGAGAATATTAAGGCATGTCTGATTTTAAACTTACAAAGGATAAACTACCTGATATTGCTAAAGAGCTGGGGGTTGATATATCAAAAGTGGTGGATTTGTTACCGAGATTTACAGAATTTTATGAAGATGTCCGGCAACAACATTTAGCTTCTGTAATGAGGGCTTTGGAATTACGCGTGAGAAGGAAGCGAGATGACCCAAATTTTAGAATTATATGGGGAACGATGACTAGAGGCACGACAAGTACAAAAGATGCCGTTGCTTTATTATACCGGAAGTTGTCGTTATTTGCGATTGCTGTTCCTCCAGAAATGAATTTACAGCAGCTTCGCAACCATGTTGCCCACGAGCTGGGGCATCTGTTTTATGACACCGAACATCCTGAAGACAAAAATGACAAGCAGCTAAATCAAAAGATGGCAAATGTTTTTGGGGTGTTTACAATGCTTGAACGGGGAGATTTTTACAAAGAAAAAGCTCCCAAAATGTGTAATTCCACCTGGTATCAGGTGATTAATGACTTTAAACAATTAAGTAACAGAGAAGATGGGAAATTAGGTACTTCGTAAATTTAAAAGCCCGGCGATTGCCGGGTTTTGTTTTTTCCGCTCCAAAACGGCCATCATTTGTTATCAAATGAAAGAAGTTTTTCTTAAAATTCAGAAAAAAGTAACTAAGGAACTGTGCAGAAATAATATGACAATTTGGTCATGTTATACTATATAAACCTTAGTCAAGGAAATAGTCAGATAATAGAGGCTGTTCCAAAACTTCAGTTTTTGGGAAGACAAGCTTCGCTTGTCCAGCTTCCTTGAATTTAATGGAAAAACCGGGCCGGACTTTAGTCCGATTTGACCGGTTTTTCCGAGAGCTTGTTCCATCGCAAACAAAGTTTGCGCACCATGCGCTTTAGCGCATAGTCAATTAGTTTTGGAACAAGCTCAGTGATTATTCACAGTATCATATTTTGTCCTCTTTGCCTTTCCACTATTCATCATACTTTCTAGATCACCACCAAATCTTTGTGATGCCAAATTGCTTGCGCGGGCAGCCGCGTATGCCAACCGCCTTTTTCAGACCTGAAGGCAGAGGCCGAAGCCCGCTTTGGGTATGCCGGCGCGTAGCGCACGAAAACCCGCTGGCGGGCGCTTGCGGTATGCTAACGCGTAGCGTATGAGAAACCCGCTGGCGGGTGGCGGGTTTACATGAAATGCTGTGCCGGATATGATAAAAGCATAAACCGTGCGTGTAAGGAGCATCAGAGTGAAAAAAAAAGTTGTACTTGCGTACTCCGGCGGACTTGATACGACAGTTATTATACCGTGGCTTAAAGAAACTTATGATTACGATATTATCGCTGTTTGTGTGGACGTTGGGCAGGAAGCGGATTGGAAAGCGATTAAGCAGCGGGCATTGGATACCGGCGCGTCGGCCTGCTATGTGGCTGACGTTAAGAAAGAATATGTCGAGGATTATATTTGGCCGGCGCTTAAAGCGGGCGCCTTGTACGAGGATAAGTATTTGTTGGGGACGGCGACCGCGCGACCGCTTATTGCTAAAACGCTTGTGCATTATGCGCGGAAGGAAGGCGCGTCGGCGATAGCTCACGGGGCAACTGGGAAGGGAAACGACCAGATTCGTTTTGACCTTGGAATTATGGCGTTTGCGCCGGATTTAGAGATTATTGCGCCCTGGCGTACATGGGACATAAAAAGCCGCGAAGAAGAAATTGAGTACCTTGAAAAACGTGG
>JAISCO010000009.1 GCA_031265535.1 Spirochaetaceae bacterium
GGTTCTAAGACTCGCCTTGAATTCGGGGGCGTCGTCGATGGCGTCAACGGAAGAGGAGCCCGCCTGGGTACCGGCGGTTTTTCCCGCCAGATCTTTCAGGGTGTTTGCCGGCGAATTCCCCTTGACTACGATAACCTGGGCGTTTTTCAGGTAGGGAGGAGTGAAGAGCAGGTTCTGCTTCCGCTCCTCGGTGATGGTAAAACCGTTCCAGATACAGTCTATCTCCCCAGTGTTAAGCTCCTGCTCCTTGGCGTTCCAGTCAATGGGCTGGAGCACCAGTTCAATCCCCATCCGCCGGGCCACTTCCTTGGCCAGATCCACATCGTAGCCCACGATCTCGTTGTTTTCGTTGCGGAAACCCATAGGCGGAAACGAGTCGTCAAGACCCAGAACAAGTTTCTTCCTGGCCAGTACCGTTTCCAGTGAGCTGTCGCCGCCGGCTGCCGTGGAAGATCCGCCCTCTCTCCTGGCGCCGGCAAAGACCGCCGCCGCCATCAAAACCAGGAATACCCCGATTCCGATTTTCTTCATAATTGCCTCCTTCGTGTCTGTCTTTCCGGGACCGGCGCCGCTTTCCGCAAGACACCGCCCGGACAAGGGATTCTACTCTACTTCGTAGCCGGCCTCAACAACCGCCGCCTTCATGGCCTCAAGATCCGCCCCATCGTCGTGGTTCACCACGGCGTTGTTGGCTTTAAGGCTAACCTTGGCGGATTTGACGCCGCTTACGCCTTCCAGAGCCCCGGTAACCTGTTTTACGCAGTGTTCACAGGACATTCCACCGATCTTCAGTACGGTTTTCATCATGCTTACTCCTCTTTTGGCCTTCCGATCATACCCTTTTGCGCCGCCGGTTTAAAGGGGTACGCCGCATACAGGGCGTTAGGCGAAATGTGGGCTAAAATGGTTAAAATTGTATAAAAAAATATACAATTAAGTATATAAATCAACACTTGCATAAATGAAATTAAGATATCATAATAAATTGATTGGAGGATGTTCTTATGTATGAAACAATGACATTAGATTCAAATACAATAATAGTAAAATCGGATAATAAAAAAGAATTATCTGATATTATTGAATTCATTTCAAAGAAAGGTAAAGAAAAAAGTGTAGAATCGCTTTTAAAGTTGGCTTCAGAGAATAGAAAAAGAGTTGAAAATTATAAATTTATTCGAGGGGAATGTTATGACAGATAAAATATTTGTTGATACTAATGTATGGGTATATCTTTATCTTCATGACGATGAAGAAAAATATAAAATTGCGGAAGAATATTTATTGAGAAACAACCAAAATGCTGTTTTTATAATTACATGGCAAATAATAAACGAAGTGTCAAATACACTATCGAGGTATAAATATACTGAATCTGAAATAAGAAAATATATTGAGCAATTATTTAAAGTATGTACAATTCAGGGGTTTACAAAAGAACTAGTATTAACGGCATCATTTTTAAGGGAAAAATATTCATTTTCATTTTGGGATAGTATAGTAGTTGGAAGCGCATTATTTTCCGAATGTAATATACTTATTAGTGAGGATATGCAGAACGGATTAAAAGTAGAAGAAAAATTAATAATAAAAAATATATTTGAGAATACGCCCAACTTCGCCTAACAGGGCTGTTTACGCGCCCCAGCTGCGCTGGGGACGCCGCCGTTGGACGGCTAAACCTCCGCAACGGCTCTGGTCTCGCTGCACGCGCCAACTCCGTTGGTGAATATTCCCGCGCCTCACTCCGCCATATTTTTGCAGACCTGGTCTTACTGTGAATTTGCGTATTCGATCTGCCAAAACATCGCCGAACCTAATGTTCGCAACAGCCGGAACGGCATGTGAAATGTGGATTTAACATGCTTGACAGTATTAAAAAAATAACACACAATGAAATCATGAACATTAATAGAGTTGTTCAAAAACTGAAGTTTTTGAACAAAATCCGTTTAAAACCTGCAAAATGCCGTGCATTTTGCGAGACTTGTGAAACAACTAACCGAGTTGTTTCACAAGTCCAATGAGGGACTAGAATATATCGACAACCTCAAAAATGAACTTGACGGCCTTTGCCCTTTGTCTAAGGAATTGGTAATAGGGTTGAAACAATTGTTTGATGTTGACTTTACTTATAATTCAATGGCGATAGAAGGAAACACTTTTTCTTTTCAAGAAACAAAAATGTTACTCATGGAACGTATAAATTATCTTGATGCTATAGAAAGTTGGCAGCAAGACAATAACAAGGAAAAATTTTATGAAACAATAAAGGAAAGAATTATCTGGAAATGAACATCCCCGCCATGAAGTGTTGTCAAAATAGCGGGGTATTAATCCCCACCGCGAATAAATTTTTGATATTTTTATATATGATGTATGTGTGTGGGAGATTTAATTTAACGGTGTTAATCTCAAATGAAAAATGTATTAAAGTTATTTGCAAACTTTAATTTCCGGTTCCGTAAAATTTCCGGCAAACTGCCGCTAAAAATAGCCTTGGCGGTTCTGGCTTTTATACTCGCTTTGTACCTGCTGCTGCGCTTTACGCCGTACAGCGAGCTAAAGCTATTTTTGAACCAGCCGGTAAGCACAAGAATATACGACCGTAATGGGGCGCTGCTGCAAATAGTGCCGGTAGAGGACGGAATACGGCGCGAGTATGTCCCGTTCAATGAACTGCGTCCCGGAATTGCCGCCGCTTTTATAGCGGCGGAGGACGAGCGGTTTTACTATCATTTTGGCGTCGACATAGTTTCGGTGATTCGCGCGGCGTTTCAGAATGTTTCGACCGGGAGGCAGGTGAGCGGCGCTTCTACAATAACAATGCAGCTTGCCCGCATAATCGCGGCAAAATCAGGCGTCAATTATCATAAGCAGTTTGTCAGGAAAATTGCCGAAGCATTCAACGCGCTCCGTCTTGAAACACGCATGACTAAAAATGAAATCCTTGAATTATATCTAAATTCTACACCCTTCGGTTTTCAAACCGAAGGGCTTGCGTCCGCGTCCCGTAATTTTTTTTCGGCAGAAGCGGACATGCTCAGCCCCGCCCAAATATTCTGCCTCGCCGTCATACCGCGCAGACCCGGCACGTACAGCCCGCTTCAGAACCCCGCTGAATGTAGAAGGGCGGCGGAGGATTTACAGAGGCGGTTTTCAAACTCCGCATCGAATCAAAAGAAGTATCCCATGCTCGTCTCGATAACGGATGAAGACTGGGATTCAGCGTTAAAGCAGGCGCGGCGCTTTGTTTACCCGCTTGAAACGCCTCATCTTATCCGTCATGTTTTGAAAGATCATGTTTTGAAAGATATGGAGGGCTTAAAAGACAGCTCAAATGAAGGCGGTTTTACGCGCAAAAAATACACGGATATTACATTAACCGTTGACATACATTTGCAGCGCTATATCGAGGGCTTGATCGCGGCAAATGTCGAGAGGTACCGCGCGGCGCGTTTGAATCAGGGCGCGGCGATTGTGCTGGATAACATGACCGGCGAGGCGCTGGCATGGGTTGGCAGCGCGGATTTTAACGGTGAAAACGGCGGCCAGATAGACGGGGCGCTGGCGCTCAACCAGCCCGGCAGCAGTATGAAACCTTTTTTGTACGCCCTTGCCCTTGAACGCGGCATTAAACCAAGTTCCACGATTGCCGACATTCCGGTAAGTTTTGGCAGTGAGGAAATTTATATACCGCAGAATTTTAATAACCGTTTTAACGGGCCGGTGTTGCTGCGGCAGGCCTTGGCATCAAGTTTGAACATTCCCGCCGTAGAGCTTTTGTACCGGTTGAGCGTTAAGGACTACAGCGATTTTTTGCTTACGTTTGGTTTTGACAGTCTTGAAGAAAGCGCCCGCGAAGCCGGACTTGGGCTTGCATTAGGTAACGCGCCGGTGAGTCTTGTTGAGTTGGCGCGCGCTTTTAGCGTGTTTCCAAATGACGGAAACCTTTTGTGTGTTCAATATATACGCCGTGAAATTCCCTTGGAAAAAATGGAAAAAGTTGAAAAAGAGCGTGTGATTTCGTCTGATACGGCGCGTATCATCAGCTCGTTTTTGTCGGATAAGGGGGCGCGGTCTCTCGCGTTTGGACGGGCGCGGAATTTTACCGCGGATTTTCCGCTGATTGTAAAGACCGGAACCGCGAATCAGTATCAGAGCATTGTCGCGCTTGCCGCCTCGCGCCGTTTTACCTGCGCGGTGTGGATGGGTAATTTTTCGGGCGAAACCGTGATGGGCAAGACGGGCAGTTCCATACCCGCCGCCATTGCCCGCAACAGCCTTGTATTCCTGCACAGAAATTTTACTGCGGAAATCGGCGCGGTTGACTTTGACGAGCCGGAGGCTTTTGTCAAAACTCCGGTCTGCGCGGTATCGGGGCTTACGCCAACGGAAGCGTGCGCGGCAGTGCTTTACGAGTATGCGGACGGGCCGCTCGCGCCGTGTACATGGCACAGGATGGAAAACGGCGCGCCGGGTATAAACTATCCCGCCGAATATCAAAGCTGGCTTATAGCGTCCAAACGCGAGGGTGCTGCCGGGCAAACAGACAGTGAGCTTGCTATCGTTACGCCTCGGGACGGTTTTGTTTTTTTTACCGCCGCCGCCCCAAATCAGGCTGTTCCGGTTGAAGTGATAGGCGGCGCTTTTGATGAATTGAGGGTTTTCTACAATGGCGCGCAATGGATTGAACGCCGCCCGTTCAAGTTTTTTTTGCCGCTTGCCCCCGGAGAACACACCCTAACCGTGAGCTGCGGCAGTGAAAGCCGCGAAGTAATCTTTACCGTAGACCCGCCCACCAGTGGGTTTACATACGCTCCGCGTTAGCGTCTTGCCGCCCCTCGTTGGGGGCGGAGAGACTTTTGCTTCGATAGCGGCCTTCGGGGTTTTGCCTTTACTCCGATAATTTGTGTTAATTTGTGTTAATTTGCGTAATTTGTGGCTCATATTCCGGTTCAGGAGGGGAGCGCTGTTTCCCCGCATCATCGCAAACCGTTGCCTCGTAGTCGCGCCCCCGCCCAAAAACGACCCGCGAACCAGTGAGCGTGTGTAAGTATGTGGCAGCATGGCGTAGGCCCCAAAAACTTACTGTTGCCTATAAATGTTTAAAGGCCGCTGTCTACAGCCCGCCTACGGCGGTCTTCCGCCA
>JAISCO010000036.1 GCA_031265535.1 Spirochaetaceae bacterium
AAAACATCAGACAGCGGATATCCAAGCCCGTCCATCTCGGTTACGCCGTTCTCGGTTATCAATGTTTCTATTTCAAAGCGGCTTAATTCTGTCCATGGGTACACGGTTTCCGGCTTTCCCAGTTTTTTAAAGCTGCCCTCAAGCCTTATCACAAAGGCGTCCGACAAAAACGCCGCCGGTTTCCATTTTATCATCTTAAGCAGCTTGCCCGGGATAGGCGAATGTATATTTGCCGAGTCCGCGCCCTGTCCCCGCGCTATCAATATCCCTTCATCAATATGCTGTCCCACGCTTACCACCGGATATGCGCGTACACCCGACTCGGTGGACAACGGGATTATCGCTATTTCCGGCAAAAATGCCAGCCGGCTGGTCTCACGTCCCGGCGCAAAACTAGCTTCAAAATTGATACCGCCCTTAGAAAATGAATAAACTTTCATGCTACAATCCGCTCACTAAGGTATAAGCTATTTTTTTCTTTTGTTCTACCAAGCGCGGCAAACACGGGGTACGGGATATAGACCGCCAGCGCGATAACTATAGCAATCAGACCGCGTATATCAAATACTGCCGGGGTAAAATTTTTTCCCGCATTTTCCGCATTACTTTCCGCACTATTAAGGAAATTAAGCAAATTTTCGAGCGGAAACGGCGGAATATCGTCGGCGGAGCCGTCAAGCATATTATTAGCGGACGGACCGCCGTCAATTATATGCAGTAATCCGTCCGGACCAAGTTCAAAATTGAGATAGGGAACAGCGCCGCCGTTTACCGCGCCGCTGATTACAGCGCCGGCGCTTGCTGCTGCCGTACTGTTGCCATTGTCTAACTTTATAAACGCGAAATTCTTTTGAAAATTGATATGATACTGATAATCTTTTACGCTGATAAGCGGGGCTTCATTTTTCGCCTTTGTACCGAGTACCTGTATACGAGGCTGCGCAAAAAGCGGAATAGCGAGAGAAAATATAGACGCCAGCGTAAACGGAAGCGCGGTAAGCGGCAAACGGAGCTTTGTCCCGGTTCTTATGGCAATGGGAACAAATCGTATATGCGCCGCCGCGCCTCGTGGAGAAGTCTCTAAATAAATGAAAGACGCCGCGCTTAAACAAAAAAGCAGCGCCGCCAATAAGGCGTAAAATATATTTACCCCGCCGCTTATACAAACCGCGGCGAACAGCGCGAGTATTATAAACGGCAGTTTTTTTTCTTTGAATATATACTGCTTTACGAGTCTAAAACACAAACCGGAAAAAACAGCTTCATGGGCAAGGCGCAATTTTATAAAAAGTGATTTTAACGGAGCCCTGAACATAAAAAACAATGTCAGTAAAATTGCCGCCAGCGCAAAACCGGCGGGGCCGGATGCGGCAAAAAGAGCGCAGGCAGGCAGCAAGACGGCGGTTTTAAGCAGCGGCTTTATGGCGGCGCGCCGGCTTGCAAAGGGTTTTGCCGCGTAAACTGAAAGTACAAGGCTGAACAGGGTCGCCGCTATAAAAATGAAAGCGCCGCTTATATTCCGCGCCGTGTATGCATTGAATGTTATATCCCGGTACGGAATGCCGTCAAGCGCGTCTATGATACGCCGCTCAATTACAGCCGGATTCGAGGAATGTATAGACCGGCGCGGTATATAAAAATACCGGCTGCCGTCCCGCATAAAAAACTTTTTAAGTTTTTCGGCGTATCCGTCATTACGCGGGTCGCTTTCCAGCATAAAATCATTGAATTGGTCCAGCGGGACGCGCCGTAATTCTGAAAAATCGTTTACAAAAAACCATTGCGATGATTCTGATAAAACATTTTTGATGCCGGCGGCGTCCAATTTTGCCGCAACAACGCTGTCTTGAATCTGGCCGCCGGTAATCAGTGTAATGTAATCACCCGCCGCCGCCGCGCGCGCCGTTTTGGGTTTTCCGGCCAACAGCAGAATCAGCGCCGGTATCAGGCATGTAATTATTGTAAAAATAATCGCGCTGTTAATTTTTTTCACGCGCCCGCCCGCGAATTTACCCGCGATTTTACCATTAGAGATAGGCATAAGCCGCCGCGATAAAAAAACCTATAAAACAGCCGACTATTACTTCCAACGGTTTATGTCCTTGAACTTCTTTTACCGGATGATACTCAATCTGAAAGCGCTCTGAAAGTGCGCGTCCAAGTGTATTCAAGGTTTTAGCCTGTATTCCTGATGAATGGCGCACGCCTACCGCGTCTCTAAGGACTATCATGGAAAAAAAGAGCGTAAGGATGAATAAGTCCGAGTTGATTCCTTCTTGTATGGCCATGGTAACGGTTAAGGCTGAAACAGCGGCGGCATGGCTGGACGGCATCCCGCCTGTTTTCCAAAAAAGCGCTTTTAACAGCTCCTTCCGGTTTCGTCTCGCTTTTACCGCTGTCGCTATGGTCAGTTTGATAAACTGCGCAAAAACAAAGCTTGTCAGTCCCGAAAGAAACAGCGGATTTTGAATAAACGATATAAACGCTCCAAAATTTCCATTAACCGTATTCATTATCTTAATGATTATCCGCCAAAAGTATTTTTTCAACCCACCACCCGCCAGCGCCCGCCAGCGGGTTCTCATGCGCTTCGCGCTAGCATACCGGAAGCAGTCTTTACTCCGTGCCGTAGGGGCCGAAAAAGGCGTTTGGCATACGCGCCCGCCAGCATTGCTAATTGCTCATTACCGTTTACATTTTCCTCATATTGTGTGGTCTGCGGTAAAAAGGCGTGGCGCCCACCCACCAGCCCGCCTTACTTTTTACCTTTTACTTCCCAGCGGGTTTACGTACGCTCCACGCTAGCGTCCCGAAAGCGGAGTTTCAACCTCTGCTTTTGGTAAGGCAAGGACGCTTTGCATACGCGGCTGCCTGCATTGCTCATTGTTCATTTTTACCTCTTCCTCATATTGTGTGGTTTGTGTGGTCTGCGGTAAAAAGGCGTGGCGCCTTACTTTTTACCTTTTACCTTTTACTTCCCATCTGGTTTCCATACGCTCCGCGTTAGCGTTTTGCCGCCGCAAATTTGCGCACTTGCCCCGCGGAGGCTCGTATAAAGTTAGGAAGTGTTTTTTTTGTTTAATTCACAAGTTTTTTTATGATATTCTTCCAGCAAAAAAAATATATTTGAAAGCATTAAAGTCTGAATGCCGGACATAACATTTGAATAGTATAACGCGCGAACTATAGAATCCTTATAAGTAGGGTAATTTCCAGTTATATCCGCAGTTGTATTATTTGTTTCCGGTAAAAAAAACTGTCCATCTTTTATTTCTTGCAGCCAATATTGGTCTCTATTTTCTTCAACCATTAACATCATTAAACAATTCATGCCGCTCGCAAATCCCAATTGCTCATTCATTCTATTTGATTTACCCAATATATAACCGTCGCTATCCTTATCATTTGTAGTAATATCATATATTAATTTTGTTTTTGCGACAGCGGCTGTAATACAAGCCGCTATTTTATGCCTGTCAAGTAAATTCGAACCATCCTCGTGATTATTCCTTTCATCCGCTTCTGCCTCATTTTTTATTAAATATTTTAACAATGTTTTCTGGTTAAGATATTCGTCATATATTCCTTCAAAATTATCTATATATTTAATACCGGCAATATTTTCACACATGGTATTCCTTAACTCACAAATTGTCGTATGGTAAAAATCCGTGAATCTTTCTTTTTCCATAAAATCACCCTAACAAGATGTTCTTTGCCGCATTAAGTGTCTCTTTTTGGTATTTTAAACCTACGGCAAAACGGATGCTTTTATTCCCGCTTCCCCCCAAACCAAATCTTCTTTCAGACAAGCTGAAAAGCTTAATTTTAGGTAATGGCGGCTGTTCTATTTTCACAGCTTCAGACTTAAACCATAAAACAAATAAGTTGCAGGAAAAAGCCAATACGACAACAGTTAAAATACCAAATATTACATACACAATGTTATTCATTTTTTCTTACCTCGCTAATATAAATGAAATTAATAGACATGAAACAGATAAACCAGCAGAAATCAAACATTCTAAAACTTTAATATTCTCAACTACCCTTGTTGAAGCAGCATTATAAAAAAGCAAGCTCAGCACAAAAACAAAAAAACCGAAACCTATATATATTTTAAGATTGCTCTTATCAACTTTTTTTGTTATTAGCGAACTAAATATTGATGTACTTAAAATAACCGCGGACATCCACAAAAATTCAGCATGCCCCACATAATCCAAAAACCATTTCACGTCCACAGTGTCACGTTTCAGTATATAGAGCGTAAAAACGTTTGCAAAAGGCAGTAAAGCGACAAAAAATCCGCCAAGCCACAAAATAATACCACCGTACAGAGTTTTGATATGATTGTTCTTTCCTACAGGCATTAGTTGCACCCCCAAGATTTCGGTTAATTGATAAGGTCGGCAAGCAGTTCGGAATACGTTTTCTCATTATAGGCGAGCAAAGAATCAACGAACAGTTTTTTCTTCTTTTCCCCGTTTTTTGTCGAAACAAACGCTTTAGTTCTGATAGTTCTGCTTAACGAACCATCGGGGAACGCCCTTGCTCTGTTCGTATCATTATCAAGCATTTTCCCCAAAAGCATCTTTAGGTCTTCGCCGCTCAATTCCCGCTTTAAAGGATTATTTTTGTGCTTCTGCAAAAAGCTGTTTAAGATACGGTTAATTTCCCTGGCTAACTCTTTTACACTGCCAAAAGTTTCTGGTCTAAAGTCCATCTAAAAACTCCATAAAATTAAAAAGTTTTAACTGAGCCTGTTCCAAAACTTCAGTTTTGGAAAGACAGGCTATGCCTGTCCACAAGCTCTGCAACCTTCGATTTAATAGAAAAAGCCCATCGTTAGACCGCTTTTTCGGAAGCCGGTTCCATCGCAAACAAAGTTTGCCGCAAACTTTGTTTGCGCACTTGCTAGAGTTTTGGAACAGCTTAAATTCCTGAAGGTTTTTAATCCTAGCATTTATAAAAATTTCTGTCAAGTGCAAAATTCACATTTTATGTAAAAATCCTGGAATTTCTAAAATTTTTCAAATAACGCGAGTTCGATACAAAACTAAACGAGGAGAGGCTCGCGCCTTTCATCTTGGAAGCCCCGGATGGTTTAGATGTCAGAAAACTATAGGTCAATACTGCCGACGGTAGCTTGACCATGAAGTTGAGCGGACTGCGATACCGGTTTTGTTCCACATTGGCAGATGTTTTCCGAAAGTCATTCACAGACTCTTTTCTCCGCACGTTTCCGCGGCGGCAGCTTGTCGGTCGTGTCCATCAGTATGTCCTTCTATGGAGACAACGCCTACAAAGATTTGGTATTAAACCCAACTGCGAATAAATCGTGGTTTTTGCGGCGTTGCGGGCTGCGCAAAACCGCAGTCGAGCTTGTGATCTTTGTGCAGTTTTGCGCAGTCTCATCTTGTTTTTGATGTGGAGTGGGGGCAGTGGAAAAGCGTTTTGCGAAAGCAAAACCTTTGAAGCGCGGCCTTTAAGCGGCATGTAACAGTAAGTTTTTGGGGCCTACGCCATGCTGCATTACCATGCACACGCTCACTAAGAGAGCGTGCCGTTTTTTGGGCGGGGGGAGCCGCGACAAA
>JAISCO010000127.1 GCA_031265535.1 Spirochaetaceae bacterium
TCAATTGATAAAATAGCGCCTTTTGTATCATGGAATTACAAAATATTACCTAGGATAAATAGTTAAGCCTTTATTAGACAAATCTTAAAATCATCACTTTATTATTTGACAAGTCCTTAACGCGGGGTGCGCCATAAATGGCGGCACAAATTATCAAAGTGAAGCCCCTCACCGCCGTTATCGAAGTGAACGCATCTCCGCCGCCAACGAGCGGCGGCAAAACGCTAACGCGGAGCGTATGAGAAACCCGCTGGCGGGCTAACGCGGGGTGCGCCATAAATGGCGGCACAAATTACCGAAGTGAAGCCCCTCACCGCCGTTTATCGGCTTAAAGTCCGCTCCGCCGCCAACGAGCGGCGGCAAAACGCTAACGCGGAGCGTATGAGAACCGGCTGGCCGGTGGGTTGAAATTTTTTGGGAATTTGGGGAAATTTAAGCATGGCAAAAGGAAAAAAACGAAACCTTATCACGAAATTTATACAGGGCAGACTGCGTTTTACTGAATTTGCGATTACCAACGCCTGCATAGCTAAATGCTCATTTTGCGATATTTGGAAACAACACCCAAAAATGTTTGTAGACAAAGAAAAGGCACTGCGCGCGATAGACCGGCTGGCAAGCTTTGGCGTATCGCATCTTACGATAACCGGAGGCGAACCCTTACTGCACCCTGACGTTATCGCTTTTGTTGAGCGGGCGACCAAACGCCGGATGAACAATGCCGTACTGAACGCCGCGCCGTCGCTTTTGATGCGCGGCGATATACTAAAACGGCTTGAAGACGCCGGCTGTGATGTCCTGAGCATATCATTTGATTCAGGCGACCCGGTTACAATGGCGGAATCGCGCAAAATACCGAATATCATGGACGAAATGTCCCGCGCCTTCGAGATGATCAAACAAACGAGCCTTAAAACAATGGCTTCGGTGCTTATCTGGAACGACAACTATGACAAACTTGAAGAAGTCTGCGTCCGCGCGAAAAATATGGGCTATGATTTTATATCGTTCAACTATCCCACTTTTTCAGAATCGAAAGTGTATCCGCTGGGCGGGGAAGGGATCAGCCTTTCCCGTGAAGATGTGATTAAAGGACTGCGCGAGGCTATCAGACTGCGCAAATCGGGAAAGTACGGCATCATCAATTCCGCGATTTCCATGCGGAACATCATAAATTATATTCAAGACCCCGCCACGATAGATTACAAGTGTTTGGGCGGGAAGCACGTATTGTTTTTAGACTGGTTTTTTGATATTCACCCCTGTATGCAGCTTCCAAATACGCTCGGCAATAGCCTGGATGAAAATATGAATGAAAGCGACCTTTATATGCCGCCGTGTAACGATTGCAATATGAGCTGGTACCGTGATTTAAGTATGTTTATGCACGGCCCGCGCAGCATACCAATCCTGCTGGAGTCCCTAAACGGCGCCAAAAACTTTATTTAACCCACCACCCACCAGTGGGTTAAAGTCCGCTACGCGGCAGCATACCCAAAGCGGTCTTCAGCCTCTGCCTTTGGGTCCGCGAATGGCGATTGCATACGCGCCCACCAGCGCCCGCCAGCGGGTTTAAATGCGCTCCGCGCTAGCATACCCAAAGAATGCTTTACTTCGTGCCTTAGGGTCAGCGAATATCGCTTGCATACGCGGCTGCCCGCTTTCTCATTGCTCATTGTTAATTGCTCATTTATTGTGTTTACTTTGTATTTGTGTTTTTTGGGCGCATTTTTTGCGGCAGAGCCGCAAAAAACCGGGCTTTTCGGGGGTTCCGTCGCTTACGCGACCGCTCCGCGCCCCTACAATCCCGTGCGCGGCATCACTGTTCACTGCTAATTATTAATTGCTAACTGCTAACTGCTCACTAAAAGTAAAATTGCCGCTTTGGTATAAGCCCTATAGAAGCTGCTCGTCCACCGGCTTGCCGCCGGGCACCATAGGAAGAACCATCTCGTCTATATCAATCAGCGCGTCAATCAGAGCCGTCTTGCCGGCGGCGTTATCGGCAAGCGCCGCGTTGAGAGCCTCTATAAAGCTCTTTTCGTCCGCGGCGCGGCAGCCTGATACGCCGTACGCTTCCGCCAGTTTTACAAAGTCCGGCGGCCTGTCAAGAGTGGTTTCGGAGTAGCGCTTATCATAGAACAAGTGCTGCCACTGACGCACCATGCCCAGCGTTTTGTTGTTGAATATTATCACAAGTACAGGAATTTTATAGACGGCAAGGGTTGAAAGCTCGGCGCAGTTCATGCGGAAAGAGCCGTCCCCCGTCATTAAAACTACAGGACGGTCAGGGTTTGCGATTTTGGCGCCGGCTGCCGCGCCTAGCCCGAATCCCATAGTGCCAAGACCGCCGGAGCTTAAAAACGCGCGCGGTCTTTTATGCGGATAAAACTGCGCCGCCCACATTTGGTGCTGACCCACATCCGTTACGACAATCGATTCGGGGCCAAGCCGCTTTCCTGTTTCTTCGATGATGAAACGCGGGTGCAGCTTTGTCTCCCTATGGTGGGCCTTGGGTACTTTGGCCTTCCACTGCGCAATCTCGTCATGCCAGCCGCTGGCACTGTCTGACATGCCGCTGGGGGGCAGCGCCTCCATAACTCGCTGTAGTATCAGTTTAACATTGCCCGTAATCCCAAAATCGGTTTTGATGTTTTTGTTGATCTCCGCCGGATCAATATCAAATTGAAGTATTTTTGCGTTTTGGGCAAAAATATCCGCGCGGCTGGTAACGCGGTCGGAAAAACGCGCCCCTATAGTGATCAACAGGTCGGATTTTTGCACGGCTTTGTTCGACGCGACAGTTCCATGCATACCTATCATGCCGGTACACAGCGGGTGATCGCAGTCAAGAGCGCCCAGCGCCATCAGCGTGAGCGCAACGGGAGCTTTTATCCGTTCCGCGAACATTTTTAGCTCATTACAGGCGCCGGAGCTTATCACGCCGCCGCCGGCATAGATAAACGGGTACTTTGCCCCGCGAATCATCAGCGCCGCCTGTTCAATGTCCGCGCCGCTGAAAGTAATCCGCGTGTTTCGCGCCAAAAGCCTCTGCAAACGGCCTGATTCGGGGCTTTTTTGAACCGGCATCAATTCAATCTCGTCGGATGTTATGTCTTTGGGAATATCAATTAAAACCGGGCCCGGCCGCCCGGAATTCGCGATGATAAAGGCTTCGTGTACTATTTCCGCAAGTTCCGCCACGTCTTTTACGATCCAGTTGTGTTTTACGATTGGCATTGTAATGCCGGTAATATCAACTTCCTGAAAACTGTCTTTGCCGAGCAGCTTTGTCGCCACATTACCTGTTATTGCTACAAGCGGCGCCGAGTCCATGTATGCGGTAGCGATCCCGGTAACCAGATTTGTAGCGCCCGGGCCGGATGTAGCGATGCAAACGCCGGTTTTTCCGGTTGAGCGCGCATAGCCGTCCGCCGCGTGGGCGGCGTGCTGTTCATGGCTTACAAGAATATGCCGGATTCTGTCCGAGTGTTTGTACAATTCATCATAAATAAAAAGCACCGCGCCGCCCGGATACCCAAAAACGGTATCTACGCCGTGTTCAACGAGGCTTTCTATCAAAATACGCGCGCCTGAATACTTCATTTGATTAAACTATTCTCCTGTTTTTATTCGCAAAGTCTGGTTTAATACCCCGCCGCAAATTTGCGCGCTTGCCTTGTTTGCCGCAAAATTTGCGCCGCTTTCCTTGTTTGCGCCTCTGCGGGCGGGGAGGCTCATGATGCTTCTTTTATGATGTAATGAGGCCGGCGTTTGACTTCCGTATATGTTTTAGCGATATACTGCCCTAAAATGCCTATGCTGAAAAGCTGTATACCGCTTGTAAACAGTATAATACATGCTGTGGAAGCCCAGCCGTCTACATTTACCGAGTGGCCCGTCATCTTTCTAATTATAATCGCGGCAATCAAAATAAGCGAAGCCACGAAAATCAAAACGCCCATCACCGAAGCTATCGCGAGCGGCTTGGAAGAGAACGCGATAATTCCACTGAACGCGTACAAGACTAATTTCCAGAACGACCATTTTGTTACGCCGGCGCTGCGTTCCCTGTTTTCATATTCAAACCATTTTGTTTTAAACCCTATCCACGGAAATATGCCTTTTGAAAATCTGTTGCGCTCTTCCAGCGAAAGCAGCGCCTCCACGTACGTGCGGCTCATCAGCCGGAAATCACGCGCCCCATCGACTACTTCAATGTCCGCGAATTTTGCCATTAGATAGTAAAAACAACGCGCAAAGAATGACCTGACGGGGGGCTCGCCTTTCCGCGTAACACGCCGTGTAGCGGCGCAGTCATATTCGCCGCAGCGCACAACGTTTAGCATCTCAGGAACCAACGAGGGGGGGTCCTGTAAGTCCGCGTCAAGGGTAACGACAAATTTTCCTGTTGCCTCCGCAAGTCCCGCAAGCAGCGCCGCTTCCTTGCCGAAGTTACGCGAAAACGACAGATAATGCACACGGTTGTCCAGCGCGGCGTACTTTCGAAGTTCTTTGAGTGTGGCGTCTCTGGAACCGTCGTCAACAAAAACGAATTCAAAATCGGTAATTCCTTCGTTTTTTTCGAGAACGTTCAACACTTCTTCGTACAGGAATTTTATGGCCGCTTCTTCGTTAAAACAAGGCACAACGAGCGAAAGTGTAGGTGTTTTATATGAAGCGGCGTTATCCATGACGGCATTTCCGCCGTTACCGGCGTTTTGAACAGACATCGCGGTTTTTAGTTTTCCAGAATCAGCAAAGTTTTGGGGTCTAAATGAACAATGCTTTCGATATCGTATCTGCCGTGTTCTTTTGAAACCCTCAGTTCCGTATATGCCGGCTTGGATTCAAGCACGATAACTACGTCAATAGTGTCTTCAAAATCTTTCAAAACAGCGGGGATGCCGTGTTTGTCGCAGTCCCGCGTATTTGTAATATCGCAGCTATACCATGCCGATATACCTAGTTCTTTGGCAAAATCTTTGAACGTCGAAATTCGATCGCGTCCTGTTATCGAAAAATTAAAGCCGTCGATGATTATTGAGTCGGCCTTAAATCCGCCTTCGACTATCATTGATTTAAGACTGCGCCGTATCACATCTGTGCTTACGCTTTCCTGGTTAAAATTCATCAACACGCGGTTACGCACAAGTTCGTCAGCCACATCACGCTCGTTTTCCAACTGTTTTTTTTTGGTAATTTCCTCAAAAAGATTTTCATACCAGGTCTGAACATAACTGGCGTGCTGATTGAATGATATATGAATTATTTTTTTACCTTGTAGTAACTTATCCAGCGCGATTTGTACCAGTACCGAAGTTTTTCCTATCCCTTTGGGCGCCGCTAAAACGCCGATTTCGCCCGGTTTTAACCCGCCTTCAATAATTTTTTCAAGCAGTCTAACAGGACTGCGCTGCACAAGCTCTGTTTTTACCATACAAAATCTCCTTTCTATCAAGCGCTGTTTTAATTTCAATCACCGCTGATTTTGACCGGCTTTCGCGGGTCTTCATTTTTGTCTCGTGAAGCTATGTTTTTTAAGCCGGCTGTTTCGAGCCTGAAATTTCAAACCAGCCGCCCATTCAATTTACCAGAATAACTACACGTTTTCAACCCATTTGCCATGGAGGCACATGCGCTCCGCGCTAACATACCCAAAGCAAACTTTACTCTGTGCATTAGGGCCCGCGAATAGCGGTTGGCATACCCGCCAGCGGGTTTTCATGCGCTCCGCGCCGGCATACCCAGAGCAACTTTTACTCCGTGCCTTCGGGTCCGCGAATAGCGGTTGGCATACGCGCCCGCCAGCGCCGGCCAGCCGGTTTACATGTGCTCCGCGCCGGCATACCCAAAGCAAACTTTACTCCGTGCCTTCAGTCTGAAAACGGCGGTTGGCATACATCATTCCTCATTGATAATTGTTCATTGTTAATTGCTCATTTTCCCTTTTCCCTTTTCCTTTTTACTTGATAGTGCGCTCTCTCTTGACAGTTTTTTCAGTGCGGTCTATAATACATCATCGTCCATGAAGGATGATTAAGCCAACCGCATGACGCTGGGCCTTCCTCGTCGGGAAGCAGAATAGAAATTCTGTAGCGGAATTTTCCGCAAGACATCCAAATTTATTTTGGCGTTGTATAAACGCCGCATAGGAGATTCTCGATGAAAACAAAGTTTTTAACATTTGTTCTCTGTACGGTTGTCGCGGGCGCGGTTTTGGCCCATGAGACTTTTATCA
>JAISCO010000204.1 GCA_031265535.1 Spirochaetaceae bacterium
ATTCCCAGCTTTTCGCACGCCTTCCCAAAATGGCTTTTCGGCTCCGTTATGCCCTTGGCTAGTTCCGCTTCAGTCGGCTCCCGCGTTATCACAAAGGCGTTCTTGCGGTCGCAGTACAGGGCTTGCGGTATTCCGTAAGTCTTTATCCAGTATGATAATACCGTCATCGCCCCGGCTATCGTCTCACCGTCAAAGAATTGAGCGTACCTTACATTTGTCGCGTCGTCTATCATAGTTATAAGGCAGCACGCTAGACCGCGCCCCTCAAACCACTTGTGATGGCTGCCGTCAAACTGTATCATCTCTCCAAAGCTCGGACGCCGCTCTCGTCTGCTCCGGTGTTCCCTCTTCCTCCGTCTGCCGATCCACAACCCTTCTGCTATAAGCCATCTCCTCAGCGTCTCATCGCTGATATGTATCCCTTCCACCTCCGCTAATTTTTCCGCCGCAAAAGCCGGTCCAAAATCGCCATACTTTTCACGGTATGCCTTAAGCGCCGCCTCCCTTATCGCTTCCTCCGTCTTCCGCCCGGACTTCTTCCCAAAATTCCCGTGAAATAACGCCGCATCCCCACCGTCCTCGTATGCTGCGTATATCCGTAGCCCCTGCCTATAGCTGATTTTCAGCTCTTTCGCCGCCGATTTTATCGTCAGTTCCCCACGCTTCACCATTTCCATAATTTTCCCTCTTAGCAATTCTTTTTGCCCCATTGGTAATCTCCCGGACATTCGGTCCTCCTGCCTTCATCCTACCAAATGTGACATTTCTATTGTGGTTGCTAGGTGACATTATCATTGTGGTTCAACACCGCCCTAATGCACCCACTAGCAATTCCGATTTCAAAACGAAAATCAGCGCAACACGGATGGCCCCCGCAAAGAGGTAAAAAGGAAAAAGGAAAAGGTAGACATGGAAGAGGTGGCACAAGTGTAATTTGCGAAGCGTAATGAAGCAAATTGGAGCGGAAGTTTGCGCGGTTGCCATTGATGTATGGAAACAGCGCCCCCCTCCTGAATTCAGTAAGATTAGCCACAGATTACACTAATTGACACAGATTATCGGAACAAAACCCCTAAGGCCGTTATCGAACCAAAAGCTGCTCCGCCCCCAACGAGGCGCAAACAAGTTTGCGCGCAAATTTGCGACTCAACTGCGTTGAGCTTGGGAGTTTTGCAAAGCAAAACTCCATTTCTGGATGCCAACGCGGAGCGTATGTGAAACCCGCTGGCGGGCGCGGAGCGTATGTGAAACCGGCTGGCCGGCGCTGGCAGGTTGCCAGCCGCGTATGCAAAGCGCCTTTTTCAGACCCTAAGGTACGGAGTGAAGACCGCTTTGGGTATGCCGGCGTGGAGCGCATGGGAACCCACTGGTGGGCTAACGCGGAGCGTATGGCAAAAGCAAAGCCCCATAAGGCAGTTATCGATCCTGAACGCCTCTCCGCCCGCCAACGGCGCAAACAAGTTTGCGTTGGCGGCAAGACGCTAACGCGGAGCGTATATGAAACCGGCTGGCCGGCGCTGGCAGGCTGCCAGCCGCGTATGCAAAGCGCCTTTTTCAGACCCGAAGGCACGGACTGAAGACCGCTTTGGGTATGCCGGCGCGGAGCGCATGGGAGCCCGCTGGCGGGGGTTTCAATTGGGGGATTTTTTGTATAGACTGAAAACATATTTACAAATGGCTGTGAAGAAGGAGATGTATGGCCGACAGCGATAACGAAAAACAGGATGATACAAAAGATTATGAACCGGAGCAGAACGAAAAGCGTCCGCCCCCGCCGCTGCCTAAAATAGAAAAGCCGCGTTTTGGATTTCTGCTAACACTGATAATCGCGGCGGCGGTGGGGTTTTTTTATGTTCGTCAAAATTCCTCGCCGGTGCGGCAGGTCGCTTATACCGATTTTATGGATTCTGTCGCTCATGACAAACTTACGACGGTAACTATATACGACAATAACACGATAGAATGGAGCCGTCTAGGCAATAACGGCGCGGTTGATTATTTCAAAACAATAATCCCTTATCAAGACCCATCGCTGCTTCCGGCGCTTACCGAAAAAGGTATTCGGGTAATAGGCAGCGCGGAGCGCATCACCTTTGGCCGCATTTTAGCCGAATTAATTCCTTGGCTCATCGGATTTTTATTTATATGGCTCATACTGCGGAGTATGCAGGGCGGCATTGGCGGCAAAGGCTTTCAATTCGGCAAAAGCAAGGCAAAACGCTACCTTGAGCATGGTAAAAAGATTACTTTTGCGGATGTGGCGGGGCAGGATGACGCTAAGGCAGAGTTACAGGAAGTTGTCGCCTTCCTGAAAGCGCCCGAAAAATTCACTAAAATAGGCGCTAAAATCCCTAAAGGCGTACTGCTTGTCGGTATGCCCGGTACCGGTAAAACGCTGATGGCGCGCGCCGTTGCCGGCGAGGCGGGGGTCGCGTTTTTCCACATGTCCGGCAGCGATTTTGTCGAAATGTTTGTCGGCGTAGGCGCAAGCCGTGTCCGCGACCTGTTCGAGCAGGGGCGGCGTAATAGTCCGTGTATCATTTTTATAGACGAACTCGATGCGGTAGGGCGCACGCGCGGGGCAGGCTATGGCGGCGGTCATGACGAGCGGGAGCAGACGCTGAATCAGATGCTTGTGGAAATGGACGGTTTTGATTCAAAGGATGGCGTGATCATACTTGCCGCGACAAACCGCCCCGATGTGCTTGATCCCGCGCTGCTTAGACCGGGACGCTTTGACCGTCAAGTCGTTGTCGCCATGCCCGATCTAAATGAGCGCGAAGCCATACTAAAAATCCATTCCGCCAAAATTTTGCTTGACAAGACAGTCGATCTTTCGCGCGTAGCGCGGGCTACGCCCGGTATGAGCGGGGCCGATATTTCCAATTTGGTAAACGAAGCGGCTCTGACGGCTGCCCGTAATGATAAGGAAACTGTCGAAATGAGTGATTTTGAGGAGGCGCGTGATAAAATTTTGATGGGTGTAGCCCGAAAATCCCTTGCAATCTCTGAAAAAGAGCGTAAAATGACGGCTTTTCATGAAGCGGGACACGCGCTCCTTCATTATTTCCTTGAAAACTCGGATCCTCTGCATAAGGTAACGATAATTCCACACGGAAGGGCGCTGGGTATGGCGCTGTCGCTGCCGGAACAGGACAAGTACGCCCACACCCGCGCGTGGCTTCTTGACCGTATCGTGATATGTTATGGCGGCTGGGCAGCCGAAAAACTGATATTCAGTGAAACCACGACAGGCACCCAGGCAGACCTTGAGCAGGCC
Organism: Spirochaetaceae bacterium; assembly: GCA_031265535.1. Lineage (GTDB taxonomy): Bacteria > Spirochaetota > Spirochaetia > Treponematales > Breznakiellaceae > JAIRMY01. Next base: position 3,281 of record JAISCO010000204.1, read on the forward strand.
ACAGGTATGGCGCGTCAGATGGTCTGCGAGTGGGGAATGTCTGAAGATTTGGGACCGGTGATATACGGTCAAAAAGACGAACCCATATTTTTGGGGAAAGAGATTGCCCGCCACAAAGATTATTCGGAAGAAACCGCCCGCCATATTGATGCCGCGATACGGCGCATACTTGATGAAACCTGTACCCGCGCTGAAAAACTTCTTGCCGAAAACAAAGCAAAACTTGAGCGCCTGGCCGCCGCCCTGCTTGAAAGAGAAACGCTTATTGATGATGAAATTCGTACGCTCCTTGGACTGCCCAAAAGAGCAAACGCCGCCTCATTCTCCAACTAACCCGCCAGCGGGTTTTACATACGCTCCGCGCCCGCCAGCGGGTTTACATGCGCTCCGCGCTAGCGTTTTGCCGCCAACGCAAACTTGTTTGCGCCGTTGGCGGGCGGAGCAGATTTTGGTTCGATAGCGGCGTACCTTTTACTTCTTACTTAGCATGGCGGCGGATATGCGTTCACTTAGGTAGCGGGTTCTCATACGCTCCGCCCGCCAGCGGGTTTTACATACGCTCCGCGTTAGCGTCTTGCCGCCAACGCAAACTTGTTTGCGCCGTTGGCGGGCGGAGCAGCTTTTGGTTCGATAGCGGCTGTCGAGCTTCTGCGTTCGCCCCGATAATCTGTGTCAATTCGTGTAATCTGTGGCTAATCTCACTTAATTCAAGAGGGGGGCGCTATTTCCATACATCAATGGCAAACCGTTGTCTCATAGTCGCGCCCCCCTGCGCTGCAAAGCCTGCGGCTTTTCCGCTACCCCCTAGCCCGCTTGCGCGTTCAGATCCCTCATTAAATGGGAGACATTCAGCAATTTTACTTTTAACACGTACCGTCCGTTAAGGCGCCCGTCAAAAAGCGCGGGGCCTTTCAGCCGCCCGCCAGCGGGGGTACATGCCAGCCTGTGTCAAAAGTCATTGTCGCTTCCATATATAGCGTTACTCTCTTTATTACATGGTTTAATAACGCTATATATAGCGGTGTTATTTCGATTTTTTGAGTTTTGACACAGCCTAATGCGCTCCGCGCTAACATACCGCGAGTATTCTTTACTCTGTACCTTCAGTACGAAAAGGGCGTTCGACATACGCGGCTGTTATCAGCGTTTAATCCGTCCCCAATCCCGGTGGGCCCCACCCCCATTTTTTCACTGCCACCCCGCCCCGAAAAGGTGGACGAAACATTGAGCACGTTTTAACGCAGTTTGACGTTAAACGTTTCAATAACTTTCCCATACTGGATAATCTGAAGTTTAATCGGGAAGTCCGTATCGGGTGGCATTTCCGCAAGCCGCACGAATACGGTGCTTATCCACCGCCAGTAAGACCCGGCCGTGTTAATGTCCGGGATGCCGCCTTCGTCATATATTTTTTCGGAAGGAATAACGCCGCCGCCGGCAGCGATAACGGCAAATTCGTAATTCTCCGCGTCCGCCCCTTCAATGTATTTGATATTCGATTTGAGGTGCACGGTGAACATCGGTGGGTCATATTCCCAGTCCCATTCAACGTCGTGGGCGGGCGCGAAATTGCCGTAGGAAACAACATAACGCCCGGTCGCGCAGGACGACAACGCAATAAGGCACAGAATGGCGAATGCCGCAACAATTATCTTTTTCACACCAAATACATTATCGGACACGCGGGGCGGTTTTTAGACCAATTATAAAAAAAATAGGAGGTGATTCACAAAGTATGATAGAGCCCCTAGACGAAGCCGTAATTGATATAAAAAAATGCCATATTAAATGCTTTTATGTGGTTGAATAAGTTTTTGGAAAAACAACATGTTTTCCGAAATACCCGCCGTACCCTATGCCTCAACCGGCAGTTATTCCCTTCTATACCCACAGTGTGTTCCTTCCCTACTTCATGCTTCTCCTTATTATTCTCATTTCCAAATACCGATAGGAAACTCTCCCAATTATCCGTAGCTACACGGTCATAGCTTATTCCAAGCCGTTTTATCTTCCTTTTCAACCTTTGCGCTGTTTTTATATCCCGTTTTCCCCATACATACGCTACTATTTCTCCGCTTGCCCGGTGGTAAGCGTATATAAGCCACATTTTCTTTTTCTTTTCCCCTACATAGGTCCAAAACTCGTCTATTTCAAGACAATCATAGCGGGAAAGTTTGGGGATTATTTTACGTTTATATGATTTGAGTACTTTTAAGACTTTATAGATACTTATTCTCAGTACGGCGCTGATATCGCGTATGCCAATTCCCCTGACAAGCATGATACTGACCATGGCTGCTATCCATGGGAGGCATCCTATGTAAGTTATTTCATGGACGCTGATAAACTGGCGACCGCAGTCCTT
>JAISCO010000394.1 GCA_031265535.1 Spirochaetaceae bacterium
CCAGCCACGCCTTGTCTTCTTCGCTGTACCTTTTCATGCAAACCTCCTGGTTTATTGTTGCCAGAAAGTTTACCCGCAACTCCTCGGGCTAAAAAGGTGGAAGAGAATTGACGTATACAACACCTCCGTACATACGCCATGCTTTGAATCAATGATAAATGAAGTTATATTCAAATTTTCACCTGCTTCTTTTTCTTTTATGATTTCGATTTTTTCTTTCATAAGCATACCGCTGTCTGTCAATACGTCATATATCTCTTTGAGCAACGGAATAGTATTCTTTTTATGTTTTTTTAGCGTCCATATATTTAATCCCCGCAGTTTCGCCGGGCTTCCTTCTGCGGTAACATAAGGAATAATATCGTTGATAATTTTTGAATGAGCCGCGATATACGCGTATTTTCCGATACGGCAGAATGGCATAACGCTGGAATGTGCGTTTAACCGGGCATATTCCATAATTGATGCATAACCGGCCAATGCGGCATAACCGCTTACAATAACATTGTTTTCTACAACAGCGTCATGTCCGGCATGGGAAAAGGCGAGAAATAAATTGTTATTGCCTATTCTGGTTGTTCCATTGGTATTTGAACTCCGGTGAACCGAAACATACTCCCGGAATACATTGGCATCGCCAATTTCCAAATACGTCGGCTCCCCCGCGTATTTCCTGTCCTGGCTAACCATGCCTATGGTGGAAAAGGGGAAAAAAACATTGTCATTTCCTATGGTTGTATTGTTTCCGATGATAACATTGTTTTTTAGCTCCGTGCCGGATTTTATTATGGTATGCTCCCCTATGATACAATAATCCCCTATGCGTACATTTTTTCCAATATCTGCCGTTTTACTTACCCTGTATGTTCTAAACATTTTGCTCCCAATTTCCCTCCAAAACAGAGACTTGCTTCACCATTCTAAGCCCCGTGGGTCCCGTGCGAATTCCCCCGCCAAATCCTGTTCGATGTTCTGCGGTTCCCGCCTTACGGCGGAAACCGTAAAGAGTTAAAGGGTTAAAAAGCCCGGACGGCACGAACCGAAACTGTACTTGCCTTGCCGTAATCGCCCTGTCTGCCATTGCTGAAATACTGAGCCCACGCGTAACTACTGCCCTCCGACGAGGACCAGTGCCAAGTGTCGCCCAGGTTGCCTATATTCTGTGCCCGTAAATTTTGATAGATTAAATTCAGTTCATCCTTTGTCGGCAAACGCCAGTCGGAATAGCCGCCGCCCCTATGATTACGGGCGGTGGTGAGCGCGCTGCTCCAGGTATGCTCTCCCAAGATTCTGCTCACTTCCATGTACTCCCTTCCTTCGGCAAAAAATATGATGCCGCCGCCGGGTCCAAGATCGCCAATTCCCAACCGGGTAAAAGTAAGTTTTGTTACGCCCCGTGTGGTAATGGTCACGGTACGGACCATGCTGGCCCCGCTCGCCAGTTCTATCTTGACGGTATAGGTCCCCGGCCGCTCTATGGGGATGGTGTACGTGTCGTTATCCCAAAGCACGGTCAGCTCCTCGTCCTCAAAATAGAGCGTCCCTCCGACTCTGGTGCTTACTTCTATCCCGATACCGGGGGCTTGCGCCCCTGGGGTGTTCACCCCGCCTCCCTGCCGCCCCTGCGCCGTCCCCGCCCCGCCCCCGCCCGTTATCCGCTGGGTAATCGTCGTGATAAACGTATTCATCTTGGTAGCCGCTTCTTCGATGGTGTTCAGGTACATCGGCGCGCCGCCCATTATTTCCAGCGTATTTACATCCAGCAGCGTGGCGGTTACCACAATAACCTCGCCGAGTTTTTGTACCTGGCCCCGCACTACCCAATCGGCGTTGGCGGCTTTACCGATGCTTGCCGTCTTTTCGTCGCTGGACAGGTCGCTCATTTGGAAGCGGTTTTCACTCATTACCGTTGCGATGTTCCCGCGGGTATATACGCGCACCACATTTTTTGCCTGTAACTCAAGCCCGAATATTTCCGCGATTGTTCCCGCGTCGCTCTCGGCGTTCCCGCTGGTTACCGTAAAAGGCGTAATCGCAACCCGCGGCTGCTGCCCAAAGCAAAGTCCCGCCATCAAAACCATCACCGTTACCGCGATAATCTTTTTCATCTTTCCCTCCAAAATAAAGAGTTTTTTCACCATGTTATCCCCCTTACATTCCGCGCGAATTCCCCGGCCAAATCCTGTTCGATGTTCCGCAGCGCCCGCTGCAGGGCTTCCCCCCGCGTTACATGCCGGAACAGGGGGTATCTTTTTTGGTACGTTACCAGCGGCGTGCCGTCCTGGGCCTCCAGGGTAATGTCAAGCACAGGTTCCACGGTGCGGTAATTTTTTGTTTCGTTTTCATTGGCCTGGAAGTTGATAAAAACGGTATAGACGCCGCCTGAATCGGCCAGGAGGAAGCCGTCGCGCCGCAGTATTTCCGCGGCCTTAAGCGCGACGGTACGGGCGGCCTCATCGTTAAGGCTGATGCTTACGGTAAGGCGTTTTTCATTGGCCTCGATGGCGCTGTCGATGCCGGTAACGATGGCGGGCAGCACGGTATAGCGGGAACTCACCGCGCTGTTCAAAAGGATCGCCATATCCGCGTAGTTAGCCGTTACCACCGCAAGCCGCCGCGCCCCCCGCAGTTTTTGCAGTGCCGACCGGGGGTTTGGGGTGTTTTCGTAGCGTTG
>JAISCO010000413.1 GCA_031265535.1 Spirochaetaceae bacterium
CCTTCCGTCCGGGCGCGACCGACAAGATCACGCATGGTATTCATGGTCATAAAGATTGACGTGTCCAATCCGCTGGCGCTTCGTGAAAGCTGCGCCGCCACCGGATATTCATGATTAAACAACCGAATGGCGCCGCTCGATCCGAGATTAACCCGGCTGCCAATCACGAGTTGACCGTCAATTACCTGTTTTCCGCGTTTTTCGGCAATCCACGGCTGTACCACAAAATCGGTGGCCGGATCATAGGCAATAAGCTGAACCGCGGCATCGCAACAGTCGGCTGACAGGGAGGTAAGGAAAAACTGCGGGGAAGCGCAAAGGACGCCCTCGGTTTGGGCTACTTTATCAACTATGCCGGCGTCAAAATAGAAAAAGGCGCTTCCGCCGCGAAGCAACAGGGTTTGCGCCCTTTCACCGGCTCCTTCGGGAACAACCATTAAATCCGCCCCGAAACGTTTGGTCATGGTATCCAAGCCCTGACGGAGGTTCAAGGCAAGGATTGACCCGCCGAAAAGGGTAAAGGCAAGTATTGCCACGACCACCACAAGGCAAGCGGTGCGAACCGGCTTTGCCCGCAGGTTTTTAAGAGACAAAACACCTATAGTCAGGTCTATTTTTTCCATAAAAAACTTTCTCCTGTATTATTATTCTTAGTTACCTTAAACTAACATAAATCAATCTGTCAAGCGATGTCAATCGGCTTGTCTCCACAATTTTTTATGGCGAAGCGTCTATTTTTTCATACGACTTCCTTTCATAAACATATATTACCCATCGTTTTACTAGGGCATGGCAACTAAAATTTTGTGGCGATAGGGTTTTGTACTAGTTGCCATTTTTTGGACAATTCTTTTCATGTTAGGGGTCTAGCAGGACGGTTAAATTTGGCAAGGCCAACAAAAAAATGGTAGTAGATGGGTTTGCGTAGCAAACCTCCACAGTAAACAATTTCCTTACCCGATCGAACCTCGTAAACAATACAACGCTTACAAGATACTGCGTCTTTTAAGACGACCCCTTGAAGTGAGGAGGTTCATTTGTATATTCAAAAAAATTTTTAGGGCGCATTTCGCATAACGTCCCGGCTGTTTACGACGTTTTGGCCGCCTGAATAAGCAAATGCGCAGCATTTGCAGAGCGGACAAAATGTGCCGGAGCAACGGCGTGGAAATGGAACGTAGCGGAATGGCCAGAGCCGTTTCGGATGCCGAGCCGCCTACTGGCGGCGTCCCCAGCGCAGCTGGGGCGCGTAAACAGTCCTGTTATAGGCAGTAATTTTTGCTACAATTCTATCTCCATAATAGTAAATTTAATTTCAGTCCCTTGCAGTTCATTTGGTTTTTCATATTTATATGTAACTTCACTTTCAGTGCAAGCAATTGGAATCAATACTATTTGAGCAGTCTCACTATACTTACTTGATAAAAATTGTTGCCGAGACATACTTGAAATATCAGTTTCAAGTAAAAAGGTCTTACCACTCGCCATACGGAAATCTGTAGAAAATCCCCTCCTGCCCTCTGAAGTTATTCCAGTTTCTTTATCTGTTAGAGAATACACCATATCAGGTTTATATATCAAAATATATTTTTCATTTTCCATTTTGACAGAATTTCCAACCTCATCCATTGTTGGATTTAATACATATTTTATATATTGTGAAATAATACTTGCATCATTTCCTTGAAGTTTATTCACGTCTAAGGTAACTTCCTCACCTTCCACTTTGTCATTATATAACAATACATGTAAATCAACTTTCTGTCCATTTATTACACCTTTTAAAAGATAAACGTTGCCTTTTGTAAATTGACCTATCACAGTCATGGGTAAAAAAGTAAATCTACGACCATCATGATAACTCGCAGAAAATGAATGGACGCCTGAAGGTATTTTAACAATTTGTGGTTCTTGTCCTTGTACATGCCAATTTACTTTAACATTATCCATTTGTTGAACATCAATATAGTCATGTATATATAATATTGACAGCTCTTCTTCCTGAACATTTGTTGGATTGTAAGTCCCCCTATCAATTGGCATTGATGTACAAGATAGTAATGTTGATATAAAAAATACAACAATATAAACCATATTTTTCTTCATATAAAACCCCCAAAAATTTCTTATTTTTATAATATAATCGTTCGTGAATAATGTCAAGATATTTTTTATCAGATATTTTTTATCATTTTTAAAAAATTATTTCGTATAACGTAGTGTATACGTAAAAACTAAATGGTAAGATGCTGGAAGTGATAAAATTTACAGAAGAAAATTGCGCAAGTTATCCGCCGTTGTAGCTGCCTTCCCTGCGTTCGCCGTTGATGCTGGGGATTTCAAGCACTATACCGACATCCAGCAAGTTGGGATTTGACGGGTCGGGAAGTTTGGAGCGGTTGGCATTGTAAAGGACGGGCCAGAGATAGGGGTCGCCGTAAACCAGTTTGGCTATTTCCCAGAAACAATCAGGGGGACGGGCGCCGACAGTATAGTATTTCGGTAAAATTTTATCGATACCTTCGCTGAATTCGGCGGATTGGGCGGACTGCGGCTGGTTATAGAATCCCACGGCGATGCTTTTCCGCATGTCCTCGGCATCCGCTTCGGCCTTCTGACGGGCGGCGTCGGCATCCGCGGCCTGTTTCTGAGCGATCGCGGCGTCCGCCTCGGCCTTTTTGCGGGCGTTTTCGGCATCCGCGGCCTGTTTCTGAGCGGCCGCGGTGTCCGCCTCCGCCTTCTTGCGGGCGGCGTCGGCATCGGCGGCCTGTTTGCGGGCGGCCGCCAGTTCGGTATCTGAGGCTCGTTTCTGGGCGGCTGCGGCGTCCGCCTCCGCCTTCTTGCGGGCGGCATCGGCATCGGCAGTCTGTTTACGGGCGGCCGCCAGTTCGGCATCCGCGACTCGTTTCTGAGCGGCCGCGGCGTCCGCCTCTGCCTTCTGGCGGGCGGCATCGGCATCGGCGGCCTGTTTCTGCGCGACGGCCAATGCGGACAAGGCTGCGGCTAACGCATCGGTTTGATCAGCGCTTTGGCCGCCCGCGGCGGGAGTTTCCCCCGCTGCGGCCGCCTGCCCGCCCGCAGCGGGTGCAGACTGCGGAATGACGGCCGGCCCGCTCGTAATGGGGGCTGCCTGCGGTGCGGCGGCTTGACCACTTGCGGCAGGGGCTGCCTGCGGTGTGTCGGCCTGTCCGTCTGCGGCGGGGGCTGTCTGCGGTGCGGTGTCGGACGGAGTCTGAGGAGCGGGTTCTACGCCGCCGGATTGTGCTGCCGCGTTGCCGTCGACTTCAGTTTGGGGCGCTTCAATTGCGGCCGCGTCCTGGGAAACGGCGGTTTCGACAGCCGGCGCTTCTTCGCCTGTACCGCCCGCCTGCACGGACGCGGCGTCGGGCGGCTGCGGGGCGGCGGAGTCCTCCATCGACCAGTACTCAATTATCGAAGCGCAGCCTGACAGCGCGGCGGCAAAAAGAACCGTAAAAAAGATGTTTGCGGCGCGCTTTATCATGTCTTTCATTCTGTCATTCCTTTTTAATTTTATCTTTCCTACTTTTTCATTGTCAGGAAAAATGTAAACTTGTCGCTATCCTTTACGGCTTTTCGCAGAGAGGAAATATCATTGTAATCGGGGTCGTCCTTGAAATCAAACTTTCCGGAAGTGATGAGCAGCATATCTATAGTGACGGCTTTGGTTAGGTTTATCGTAAAACCGACTGCGAACCGCGTGGATGGCAGAATTTCCTCCAGCGACGAATTGTTTTGATCAAGGCTCTTGTTTTCGGACGTGCTGATGTTGAACGTGTGGAGGTTCAGTCCGAAACCGGCGTGCAGCGCGAACCTGTCCGGCAGGATGGCGAATGTGCCGCCAAAGTTTAGTTCCGGCCTGACATATATTTCCGTTGCGTGTGTTTCATAATCGCCATATAACTGAATAGCATCGCCCGGGGTCATGTAATAATCGTTTATTCGTATGTCCGCAAGGACTTTGACCCCTATCTTGAACCGTTCGCCTATGTCGCCGGTGTAAAGAAAATAGGGGCTTATCTCCTGTTCAAGATTGTCATAGATGGACTTGATCGTAAAGGACTCGCCATTATCGACCACAACGTGCGTAATTTCAGCGCCGCCATTAATATCAAAGTCCAACATACGTTTTTTCAGATAATAGCCGCCGCCGAAGCGCATTTCGCTCTTGGGAGAACGGATAATCAGTCCGAGATCTGCGCCGACTTTCGCCTCGTTGTACATCTGGGTATACCCTGAATAGAAAACAGGCACATTTTGACCGCTAACGGTTTCATAATGCGGATCGGCGCCTTCCACAAACTGGTGAATGTCCATTTGCGCAGAAATTTCCGGAACGATGAAAAATTTGCCTTTAATCGGGATGCTCATACCTATGGCCAGCGACGGAACCAGCGCGTTTTCGAATGCAAAACCCTGCGCTCCGCTATCGCCGACCTCCATCGACACGCTATCCCCCTGGGGCTGGGTAACGGTCAGCGACTGGGAAAACCCGATTTTAAGTCCTACCCGCCAGAGTCCCAGAAAAATGTTGAACTCGTTCCGGTTGTTTGCCTCGGCGGGCTTGCCTCCGTCGGAATTGTAGACACCGGGAATTTCGGTTGACGAACCGTTTTGGGTATCGAGTTTTAGACTCATCTCGCTGGGGTCCTGGTTTGTGGCTCGGGAAAACAGGTCCTGTATAAGACTGCCGCCGTAGGCGATGCCGAAGTAAAGCTGTCCCAGCTTCATGCCCGCGCCTATCGTGATGCCCTGTGCCTCGAAACCGACATAGGTCAGCATCTTGTCAAAAGATGTTTCTTTGAACTCGCCGACATCCATGAACTTGTCGATGTCCGACCTGATTGTTCCCATTGACGCCCGGTAAAGCCCGCTTTCGGGGTTGAACAGGTTCGTCTCGGTCGGCGCGGGCGGGGACGAAATCTGGTAATCCTGCGCGAACAACGAAAGCCCCGTTATGGAAAGGGCAACTGTTAAACCGATTATTTTGTAACTTTTCATTATTTTACGCTCCTTTCCTATTTCCACGTATAAATCACGCTGACAGCAGGTGGGGTGGGGGGTTTAGTCTTATTTTCCAGCCAATTTTTTACATACGCGCCGCTAGTCGCCTGCAAAGAGCCGGCGGCATTAACTATAGCAATGTCTACTATGCTGCCAGGGCTGTAGAAATTAATCGTAGAGGTTTTGCCGGTGTAAAGAACAGTCGCAAGGGAACGGGGATGGTTTTTAGCGGCGTCGCCGTCATCAAAATCCGCAACAGTGCTGGAAGAAGAACCGGCTGAATTTAGCCCGCCGATACGGATGCCGTTCTGCGCATAGGTGCCGGCCCCCCATGTATTAAGAGTCGTCTCGCCTGTATTATTCTCTATCCACATAAGCGGATTAGTGCCTTTTCCAAGCAGCACGGTTGTTAGCTGCTCTCTTATATCGCCGGTTTGAAGTGGAATTATGACAAAAGAGGGTCCTGTCAGCGCTTTAGAACCGCCATCCTCAACTTCGTTTATTTCATCGTCAAAAAGGGAAGTTGTAACCGCCGCACTCGCGGGAAGATTGGATGCTTTTGTTCCGTACTGCAGCATCAGCGCCGCTACAGACAGGGCAGGAGCACCTGTAATAGTACCGGCCTCTGAGAATGTTCCGTCATCCTCTGAGGTATATTCCAGAGGAGCAGTAGTGCTTACTTCGACTGTATATCTTATGACACGGGTTGACCCGTCGCTGGTTATTATCGGGCCGTAGACGGTAAGTTCGGGCGGCATACCCGAGGGGAGGTCGGCGCGTTTTTCGCTTGGGGATTCGGTGGAGGGTTCAAGTGTACATGAATTTAGGCTTACCCCCCCCCCCCCCCGCAATCGCTGCCGCGCACCCTAGCGCAACGGCAACCTTTTTTATTTTTCCAATCATAGATTACTCCTAAAATAGAACTGTTCGGAAACTTAAGTTTACGCGCCAAATTTCGCTTAAAAACTACAAAATGCAACGCATTCTGCAACGCATCTTGCAACGCAATTTGCGCGGCTTAGCGGACTTTAGTCCCGCGATAACCAAGCGCGTTATCGAACAAGTCCAATGATAAATATCACCTATAGTTTCGCATTCTTTGCAAAATTTGTCAACGGGGTTGTGAAGCGGGTCAGCAGCAATTCCGATTTCAAAACGAAAATCAGCGCAATACGGATGGCCCACGCCAAAGAGGTAAAAAGTAAAAGGGAAAAAGGAAAAATGAGCAATTAGCAATGGAAGAGGCGGCACAAGCGGTTAAAGCGTAATTTGCGAAGCGTAACGAAGCAAATTGGAGCGGAAAGCGCTGTTTTTACGGAGCAAAAATGCGCCCAAAATCAAAAAAGCGCCGTTAAAACTATATCAAATCCAGGATTTTCCCGAAATCGGAATTGCTGAAGAGCCCTGTCAAGCCAAGCGTTTTGCGCATTTTAGATATTGACAGAATGGGCTTGTGATAGTAAAATACTATTTGATAGTGAAACACTATTAAAAAAATATCAGGAGTTATTTATGAAAGAGATTTTGGATTTTATTGCGGAGTGCAAGCAGTTTTTTTGGCCACGGATGACGGCGGGCAGCCGCGCGTCCGCCCTATGGGATTAGCTTTTGAGTACAAGGGAAAACTTTGTTTTGGCACGAACAACAAAAAGAAGCTGTTTGCGCAGATGAAGGCTAACCCGAAAATAGAAATTTGCGCGTCTAACGGCAATAAGTGGCTGCGCGCTACAGGCACGATTGTCTTTAACACGGAAAGAGAAGCAAAAGAAAAGGCCCTTGAAGCCGCCCCTATGCTAAAAACCATGTACAAAGTTGATGACGGCATATTCGAGATATTTCATTTTGAAAGCGCCGTCGCGGTGTTTAACGATATGTCGGGAAACACAAAAGAGATAAAATTGTAAACGTGAAAGCCGGTTCAGCGGACACTGTTTAAGTATTTTATCACGGCCAGCCCGTGTTTCGCGCCGGATAGAGGCATACGCCCTCCGTCGCGTACACAGGCTGCGGCATCAGAGAGCATATTGGCAAAATATCCCGTCGGCTTGTCAAAATTCGATATGGTTTTTGACAGCGAGCGGAAGCCTTGCGCGTAAGTTGAGGGGGCGCTTGCGTATACTTCGAATACGCCGTTTCCTATACGCAGCCTGCCGTTTGCGCAGGAAACCTCAATCTCAAATACAAGATGATCCCGTCCCGCTCCTACTTCTATGCAAAAGGGTATATGAGCAGCTTTGCCGCCGGATTTTTGAAATACACCGGTTGTTTGAAGGCTGCTGACAGCCCCGCAGAGGAAAGCCGTACCGTTTGTTGACGACAATGCCGCCCCGAAACGCCGTTCATGGCGTAAAGAAACATCGCAAAGGAACATGACAGCGTCAACAAGATGAGTCCCGTCATGCCAAAGAACGTCAATAAGGCGTTTATTTACACCCATGTAAAGGCTTGCTTTGATAGAAAGCGGCTCGCCCAGCGTTTTTTCCATTAAAATTGAGCGTGCTTCGTTGTAATCGGCGGCATAACGGCGTTCATGATTCGTTATTATACGGGTTTTCGGCATAAGGGAGGCGATTTTACGGGCGGAACGCAGGCTATCGGCGAGCGGTTTTTCGCAAATTACGACAGGGACGCGCATTTTTGCAGCAAGACTACAGTAAAAAAGATGGCTGTCGGGGTATGTAGCTATGCAGAGTATCTTACATGGATGCTTAGCAAGCATTTCTTCGGCATCGGCATACACCGGAACATTCCAGCGTTCAGCGAAAAGCCGCCGCCGCCCGCCGGATATATCCGCTCCGGCAGCAAGTTTACAGTCAGGATTGGCGCTCACTGCCCCCGCGTGAGTGCAGGGTTTTTCGCGCAGGGCATCGTTTTCCAAAAGGCTTGCGATGCGGCCTAATCCAACAATGGCGACCGGAATTTCGTTTTGCAAACAGATTTTCATCGTAATTCGTTAAATGACGCCTGTTTCACGCCATTTGCGGATACGCTCGTAGGAAGCGTTTATTCTTGCTGTTTTTTCCGTCGCTTTTTTCATATTGCCTTCATGCGAGTTGTGGCGGTCGGGGTGATGTATTTTTAACAGCCGTTTGTGGGCGGATTTACATTGCTCCGCGTTTGCTCCGAATTCGACGCCTAATTCAGCAAAATCCGCTCTAAGCGCTTCGGGGACTGTAGGTTTTGCCTGTTTTTCGGGGCGCGGGCTGCTCCGGCCCGCTGTTCCGCCGCCATAACGAGCGTCCCCAAAATCCGTGCCGCCCTGTTTACCGGATGAAGACCCGGTTCCATTTAAGAATTGCTCAAGCTCATCAAAAGCCTGCGCGACATCGGGGTCGCTAGAATAGCTTCTGTCATATTGAGACGATTTCTGCCGGTTATCATCTTCATTCAAGTAACTTCGCAGCACATCGCCCAAACGATCAAAAATACCCACAGAATTTATATAGCACAAAAAATCAAATGATTCAATTATTACCCGCCAGCAATTCCGATTTCAAAGGTGATAGTCGCAAAATTCATTGATTTACACTACGAGCAAGTTTTGAGATTTAACGGTGGATATGCTGGAAAACGAACTGTCGTGGGAAGCCATAAGCTCGTAAATTTTTTCGGCGGCCGAATCCTGTTTTCCGAAAACTTGTGAAAAAAG
>JAISCO010000417.1 GCA_031265535.1 Spirochaetaceae bacterium
AATGAAAAATGTCTATGTTCTTATAATTATGTTGATTATCGGGTTTTCGGTTGAAGCACAACAGAACCAGCTGCCAAATATTGAAATAATTGCCGGCAATAGACCTGAATGGGTAGAGTTTATTCCTCAATCAGAAAATATGCTGTGGGGAATTGGTGCAGGTAAGTTAAGCAGCGATAATGCCTCTTGCGAGCTGGCAAAATTTGATGCCCAAACCGACCTATGCCGGAAAATTTCATTTTATGCAATAGCATCATATACAGAATGGGGTAATCCTTCACCCGCAGAACAAAGTCTTCTCGATGAATTAAATTTGTATCGAGATGAATTTAATATCCTTCTATGTTTAATGGCTTCGGCGGAGGTGTCATTTGAATTAAGTGAATTCATAAAAGTTGAACAACGGGCAAAAACTGAAGATGGTACTATATGGTATTTGGTATCTATTCAAAAAGATATTGCGGATAATATTGCGACAAAAATCAGTGATTATGAACATGATTATATTGATTCTTGAGCTTGTTCCAAAACTAATCGACTATGCGCTGAAGCGCATGGTTTTGGAACAAGCTCTTGGAAAAATCGGTCTAAAGCCCGCTTTTTCCACTAGAAATTGTCTTGCCCTACCGCGGCGAAGCAAATTGGAGCGGGAAGCACGGTTTTGCGCAGCAAAATGCGCCCAAAATCAAAAAAGTGCCGTTAAAACTATATCAAATCCAGGATTTTCCCGAAATCGGAATTGCTGTGTAAACCCACTGGTGGGCGGAGCGCATGTGCATCCATGGCAAATGGACTCCATGGTAAATGGCAAAACCTTGAATGTCGCTATCGAACTAAAAGCCTCCCCGCCGCCAACGGCGCAAACAAGTTTGCGCGCAAATTTGCGACTCAACTGCGTTGAGCTTGGGAGTTTTGCAAAGCAAAACTCCATTTCTGGATTCTAACGCGGAGCGTATGTTAAACCCGCTGGCGGGCTAACGCGGAGCGTATTAGGCTGTGTCAAAACTCAAAAAATCGAAATGACACCGCTATATATAGCGTTATTAAACCGTATAATAAAGAAAATAACGCTATGTATGGAAGCGACAATGACTTTTGACACAGGCTGGCATGTAAACCCGCTGGCGGGCGCTGACAGGCGCGTATGCCAATCGCTGTTTTCGGACATGAAGGCACGGAGCAAAGCCCTCCTGCGGTATGCTAGCGCGGAGCGCATGAGAAACCCGCTGGCGGGCTTGAATTCTTTGCATTTGTTCAGTATGATACATCTAAGCGCTTCAAGCGTCCGCCAAATTGCGAGGTATTTTGTAAGCGTTGGGCTCAACCTTGTTGAGCTTGTGAAGAAAGCGCGATGAATCGCGGCGGAGCAAAACTCTATGCGATGGAAGTTTCGATAGGGTAAGAAATTTATAATACCGTCCGGTTTAATACCAAATCTTTGCAGGCGGCGCAAACAAGGCAAGCGCGTAAATTTGCGGGGTATTAAACCGGACTTTGCGAATAAAAATGGCAGAACAATACGAGCCTGTTTATAAAATCACGCCCAAAATCATGAACCTTGTTTATAAAATCGCGGGCGACTTGGAACGTATAAATATTATTCGCGAACAGGTCCTGACGCCGCAGCTTCGCCGCGAGAATCGCATAAAGACAATTCATTCTTCGTTATGGATAGAGGCAAACTCTCTGACGCTTGCACAAGTTTCCGATGTAATAAACGGAAAACGGGTTCTGGGTCCTCAGCGCGACATAGCTGAGGTAAAAAACGCTTTCGCCGCATATCAGGTGTTGCTTGAAAAAAATCCGTATAAATTGGGCGATTTGCTGGAACAGCACAAGATTTTAATGGCGGGATTGCTTGCAAACTCCGGCAGTTTTAGAACCGGCGGGATTGGCGTATTCGCCGGCGCGATTCCGGTTCATATCGCGCCGCCGGCGGACAGGGTTTATGGTTTAATGTCCAACTTAATGAAATGGGTGAAAAAATCGGAACTGCCGCAGGTCGTCAAAAGTTGCATATTCCACTATGAATTTGAGTTCATACACCCATTCGCGGACGGGAACGGACGAATGGGGCGTATGTGGCAGACATTGCTGCTTTACAAAGAAAACCCTGTTTTCGGCTGGCTGCCTGTGGAAACGCTGATTGCAAAACATCAAATGGCGTATTACGACGTAATACAGGAAGCAACCAACGAAAATGACAGCGGGATTTTCACCAATTTTATGCTGAGGCTGATTTCCGATGCGCTGACAGAATTCAAGGCGGAACAGGATGCCACTGTAAATGATACTGTAAATGACACTGTAAATGACACTGTAAATAATATCGAACAGTCGGTTCTGTCGGTTTTGCGCGGGCATCCATACGCAACCTATGAAGATATCGGTAAAAATATCGGCAAAAACAGGACAACCGTTGCGCGCGCAATCGCCGTCATGAAAAACAAAGGCATTTTGGAACGCATAGGCAGCGACAAAGCCGGATACTGGAAAATCAACGAGGATTAGCAGTTTTACTTTTAGCGCTAAAAGTAAAACTGCTCTGTCCACTAACCCACTGTTAATTGTTAATGGGTGGGGGTAGTGGAAAAGCGTTTTGCGAAGCAAAACCTTTGGAACGCGGCCTTTAAGCGGCATGTAACAGTAAGTTTTTAGGGCCTACGCCATGCTGCATTACCATCTGTTTATTTTTCCTTTTTCCCTGTTCCTTTTTCCCTTTTACCATAAATTTTCCAAAAGTATAATTGTTGCGTTGCGTCTCTTGAAACTATTCAAGCGTTATGCCATATTGATAAGCGCGCCGGCGTGGTGGAATGGTAGACACGGCAGACTCAAAATCTGCTGAGGGCAACTTCGTGAGAGTTCAAGTCTCTCCGCCGGCATAATACGCGGACATTAGCTCCGTCCGCGCTTCTTCGGCTATGATCGCGGCGGCCCTCTCCAACTCCACAAGACGGACTTCATCCTCACCGCGCCGCTTTAGTTCTATACGACGAGGCTGGGCCTTAAGGTTTTTGTCGCCTATTACGACGCGGAACGGAATCCCTATCAGGTCGCCGTCGTTGAATTTAACGCCGGGGCGCTCGTCTCTGTCATCAAGCAGCACATCTATTCCCAGCTTTCCAAGTTCGGCATACAAGTTGTCCGACGCCTCTTTTACCGCGCCTTCGTATTTAACCGGCACGATCAGCGCCTCGAACGGCGCAAGCGGCAATGGCCAGATTATACCCGCGCCGTCATTATGTTCTTCGATAACGGCGGCGAGTGTGCGGTCAAGCCCGATTCCATAACAGCCCATGAGAGGCGTCTGCGCTTTACCATCGACATCAAGGTAGCTTACTTTCATAACTTTTGTGTATTTGCAGGCAAGCTTGAAAATATGGCCTAGTTCGTTACCTTTCTTTTCGTAAAACTCGCCGCCGCAAACCGGACAACGATCATTCGCGGTAACGGTTCGGATGTCGGCGATAATGTTAGGTTCAAAGTCGCGCCCGAACGCTACATTCTGGTAATGCGCGTCTTTAACCAGAGCGCCGGTGATCGCGTTTGTCATCGCGCTTACCGTTTCGTCCGCGATGATGAGTACGCCGTTCAATCCGGCAGGCCCCGCAAAACCAACCGGCGCTCCGGTAATTCGTGTAACTTCGGTATCGGCGGCAAGAGCTACATCGGAAGCGCCAAGCAGGGAAGCGAGTTTAGTTTCGTTTACATCAAGGTCTCCCCGAATCAGCGCCACGATGGGCAGCATGGCAGGCATATCGCCGCCGATATGCGCTTTTAATAGATCGCCGCTTGGGTTTGCGGCTTGGTACACTAGCGTCTTGATAAATTTATTTGCGCCGGTTTTAAGAAAAGCGCAAAGCTCCGCTATGCTTTTTGTGTCCGGCGTGTCGATGCGGCTCATTGCCGGAAGGCCGGCGGCAGCTTCTTTTGCGGCGGCAATGCCTGCCGGAACAAAATCGGGCTTGCAGGCGGCCTTTTCAACGTTTGCCGCGTACTCACAGGATTTGCAGAGTATCAGCGTATTGTCGCCTATTTCGCTTTCAATCATGAATTCCTCGGAGCCGCTGCCGCCCATAGCGCCCGAATCGGCGCTCACCGGAATCACGGACAAGCCGCAGCGGCGGAATATGTTCCGGTACGCGCGCCCCATATCTTCATAGGTCCGGCTAAGGCTCGCGTCATCCGTGTGGAACGAGTATGCGTCTTTCATCACGAATTCTCTGCCGCGCATCACCCCATAACGCGGGCGGACTTCGTCACGGTACTTTGTGTTTATCTGATACAGATTGAGCGGGAGCTGCTTATAACTTGATAAATCATCGCGCACAAGGGCGGTAATCGCTTCCTCCGCGGTGGGCGATATAACAAAATCCCCGTTCTGACGGTTTTTTACGCGGAGCAGCGCTTCGCCCATCGTATCCCAGCGACCCGACTCTTTCCACAGTTCCGCCGGTACCACTACAGTCGGCTTTACTTCAAGGGCGCCCGTCGCGTCCATTTCCTCACGGATAATCCGCTCCAGCTTTCTAAAAGAACGCAGTCCCAGCGGCAGGTATGCAAAAAGCCCATTAGCGAGCCGCCTTATCATTCCCGAGCGCAACATTAGTTTGTGGCTTATGACTGCCGCGTCTCCCGGCGCTTCCCTTAAAGTTGGAATAAAAAATTTTGAAAATTTCATTATTTTCCCAATTCTCCCAGCCTACTAAAAATAGCGCGGACGCCAGTTTCTGTCAATGATCCTCCGGCCAGCCGGTTTCTCATGCGCTCCGCGCTAGCCCGCCGGTGGGTTTCCCATACCTCCGGTCCCCCCGTCCTTGTTGACTATTCTTGACCCACAGAAATTTTTAACCGCTAAGTCGAAGAAGTCGAAAAAGTTTTCATTCAAATTGCTCAAAACTTGAGCCGTTTTAGCCATTCTTTGTTGACAATTTAGCGCCTCCGGCCCTTTTTTTCCTTCCTTCTTTACTTTTTCAACTTTGCGGTAAATCTTCTTTGGCAGCCCATGTAATCATTCCCCGAATTGTGGGTCAAGTGCAGCCTTGTTGAGGGGGCAACTTGCGTTGCCGATTCCTCGCTCCAACCACGCAGAGCTTTGTTACGCTTCGCGCAAAAACTCGAAAAATTTAAAGCAAAACAGGACATGACGAATATATTAGTTACATAACGGCTTTGTCCGCGTCTGGTGAATTCGCGAAGATAAACCGTAACCGGCGCTTTATGCGTCCGGAATACTTTTTTTAAGAGGCTTTTATGAATAATCTCAATTCCATTTTAATCGAAGGTAATTTTGTCCGGGATCCCGCTTCCCGTTCCACAGCAAAAGGGGCAACAGTGTGTACCTTCTCCCTGGCTTCAAACCGTTATCACAAACATGAAAGTGGATTGGAACAGGAGGTAAGTTTTTTCGACGTGGAGGCGTGGGCAAAGCTGGCGGAAACGTGCCAAATGATGGGGCACAAGGGCAGAGGCGTGCGGGTTGTGGGGCGCTTAAAGCAAAACCGTTGGAACGATGATGAGGGTAAGTCTCATTCAAAAGTGAGTATTGTCGCCGAACACATTGAATTTCGCCCTGACTTCAAGAAGGGTACCGATGCTCCCGCTCCACCGCGCCGTGATAATGTTTCAAACGCAGGCAACAGGGAATTTTAAGGGCTTAAAGACCGCCCTGAAGGGCGGAGAGGCTCATTTTGCCGCAAATTTGTTTGCGCGTAAACTTGTTGACGGACGGCGTTCGCTCCGGTGACGCGTTCTCTACCCGCGCCATTTTTCTATTTCGGCAGTGGGCTCAACGCAAAGCGTTGAGCCCATTTTCGCCAGACCCAAGGCCTGCCATCGGTAGTGCGCCCATTGTGAGTGCGTAAACGGCAAGCGCTCATATCAACCTTGATTCGCAAAGTCTGGTTTAATACCCCGCCGCAAACTTGTTTGCGCGCTCTGCGGCGGGGAGGCTCATTTGCTCAAACAGCTTTTCACCGGCATCTTTGGAGTGATAGTAAAACAGGATATCCTCCGGTTTTGCCGGCATATCGGTCGTGAATATCAGGAAAAAACCTTTGCTTCGTCTCAATTTATCAATTTCATCGTTGTCTACCCGGAAGTCAAATCCGCTGTCATTATCATGCTTGAAAAAACACTTGCGAAGACATTTTAATTGTGGCTTGACAAAACACTTGCAAAAACACTTACAAATACTTGATATTTTTAAGAAGCATGCATATAATGTAGTTATATTTCAAAAAAATAGAAATGCAAAATCTTGTTTTGCACGTAAGCGTGAAAGATTAGATTTTGGATATTTTTGCTTTTGAGGCGGTTTTTCACCCGCCGGCGAAAGACAGCGTTTGTAGTATTAGGAGATTTATTGTGGCAGGAAGCCTTATAAAACACAGAGAGAGTTTTTGCGTTTTAACCGCGAAAGATTTGGCGCGGGATAACGTCCGTATCTCACCCCCCCCCCCCCCGATAAGTTTACCCGAAATTACCGCATAATTCATAACATTGTTATAGTTTATTCTCGTTCCCATAGCGCCGGGTGCCCTTCGGCGCTGCTTGTTTTTAATTCGTGCTATATAGCCATTTCCGTAATTGCGGGTTTTGATAACACCCTATACACGGTAAATAAAAGGCTTATGCAAATGGCAAAAAATATATGCGGTACAAGGAGGAATTTTTTATGAGGGGCAGCGGACGATTGGCATTGCGCCCGGTTTCTTTTGTTTTGGCTTTTGGATTGCTTTTGTATGCCTGCCAGACCGAAAAATTGATTCTTGTCAGCAACAGCGAGCATTTTGATTACAAGGATCCGTCTACCATAGGCAACCGGGACAACATACCGCCGTGGGTAAATACCGCAAATTATAAAGCTCCCGCCGCCGACGGCAATTTCTATGCTGTGGGCGTAAGCGACAAGCCTCCTTTTAACGGCCGTTTGCGGCTGTCCGAGCAGGAGGCAAGCGCGGAAGCGGTTTCCGACGCGCAAAGAAAAATAGCCGAACATATCCGGACCGAAATCAAATCTCTTTTGGACAGCAGTACGCGGGACACTGTTGCGGTAACGCAGGAGAAAGGCAGGACCAAGGTAAAACAGGAAAGCCGGGATGAGCTTATAATGAATGTTGCTGCCAGCTCTTCCGCGGTACTTAACGGATTGGTTTCGGAAGCTGTCTTTTGGGAAAAATACGAAAAAGTTGGCAAAGACGGCGCGGTACGGGAATACTACACCTATTATGTGCGGGTCCGTATTCCCGAAACCGAGATAGCCAAAGAACGGGAAAGGCTTGCGAAAATACAGGATTTTGAGGCTGAACAGTTAGAAAATTTTGATATGCTCCGGAAGGAATATGTTTCGGTTAAAGAAAATTTAAGCAGGATAGACTACCAGGGTAACGAAGCGTTCTACAACGCGCAGTTCCAGAAACTCCTTGCAATCTCCGCAATGCTTCAAAATATGAAATTCGCCGATGCCAATTCGCAGCCCCATAGGGAACAGGCGGAACTGCTGAAAACAGCCGAAAACGATATTGCCGGCTTTGATCCCCAGGACCGGCAGAAGCAGCTTGTCAGGACGCTTCAGGGTACAGTTGTTACTTTGCGTTCTGAAATCGACAGACTGAAAAATGATCACGGCGGCACGGTGAGGGAAAAAGAATTTGAAATCCAACTGAGAGACCAGAAAATCGCCTCGCTTCAGGGACAACTTGATAATGCCTTACAGGATCTCAAAACGGAAATAAACAATTTGCACAGCCGGGGCGTAACCTTTGTTTCGCAGTATACGCTTTTTGCCTATCCTCCGCGGCCAAATGAACGCCTTGTCGCGTTAGACGGAAATTCTGTTTATATCGCCTCCGCTCCGGTAAGCAACCGTGAGTTTTCCGCTTTTTTGACCGCGGCCAACGGAAACAATGTTTCTATAGACCCCTCCGCTTTGGAAAGCCCGGCGGTCAGCGTTTCCTGGATTCAGGCGGCGGCCTACTGTAATTGGTTAAGCCGGCTGTACGGCTACGGAGAATACTATGCGGTCAGCGGCGAAACAGTAAGCGTAAACGGGCGGGGAGACGGCTACAGGCTGCCGGCGCGGAACGAGATTCTTGCCGGCCTAAAAGACAGAGTCATAGAGCCGGACGGCCTTACGGGCATGGGCATTCTGGGGTCCGGTTCCGACCGCGGTTCAATGTACGCGTACAGACTGCCGGAAGGCTTAAGCGAAGCGGAGGACATGGAGGCGCTTTTGAGTGAGAGAATTATGTCAGGAAGCGAATATGACGTTGAAACCGGATTCAGGGTTGCCAGAGATGCTCAAAGATAAGCCTGTCCGGATGCTTCTTGTTTTGCTTGCGGTATGCTCATCCCGCGCGTTTGCCGATGATGACGCGGCGCGGATTCTTTCGGTCAGCCCAAGGTTCTATGAGAAATATTTACCCTTTAATGATTATATCAGGCTGAGTATGGTTCGGGACGCTGTTATCTATACGGAAAAATCTGATCCGGCTATGTCCCGCCATATTCTTGTGGTATCTGAAAAAGAGATACTTGGCCTGTACCGGAGCGGCATGGAAAAACTTGCGGAACGGATGAGCCATGTAGACCGAAAACTATCTGAGCTTATTGGGATTACTGGGATTACCGGCCCCGCGGAGGCTGAAATAGCCATGCTGGATAGGGAATATGCCGATTACAAGGCAAATATCGGCCAACATCCCGAAGCTGACGAGGTTATGGATAAAATCGAGAAACTATACGCGGAATTGATTTTGAGAAAACGCTATGAACAGCGCGTAACGGGGACGGTTTATACGGTTTATATCGTAAAACAGGGAGACTGGCTTGTCAAAATCGCCGGGTTGGACGCCGTGTACGGCGACTGGAGAAAGTGGAGATTGATTTACGAGGCAAATAAAGGCACTATGCCCAATCCCAATAATCCCGCCCTTATCTTTCCCGGAATGCGTCTCGCGATTCCGCGAAATTGAGCGGTATTATCGTGTGGTTATCGTGTGGTTTAACGTTCTTTGTTAAAGAACAGTAAATATTTTTTTTGATGGAGTGTTTTATGAAAAAGAGTTATTTGGTAACGGTTGCTTTGACCTTGCTGGTCATTGCGTTTGCGGCAGGCTGCGCCTCTTCACCCGACTCCGGGGCTTCCGTCGGTGGCGGAAGAGTCATTATTGGCGCTTATGGAGATCCCCGGCCGGATTGGGACAGGACACTGCCTAAAGATGCCGATGTTCATTATTTTAAGGGGATTGGCCGGGGAGCCCAGACCGAAACCGCCAAACGCGGCACGGCAACCGCCGACGCTTTGGCGCAGTTGTCGAGGTGGAAGGAGGCAAAAATAGGAAGCGCCCTTAAAGATTATGTGCAGGAATCGGGAACCCACGGAAACACACAGGCGCTTCAGGATTTTGAACAAACGGTTGTCGCCAAAGCCGTGGCAAACACATCGGGCTTTATGGAAGTAGACAGCTGGGTCGATCAGAATGGAAACTACCACATACTGTATTCGTATCCGAATGCCGACGTGATGAACGATTTTAAGTCTACGGCAAATACGTTTGTCCGCAATCAGGCCGCGGCATTTGCGGAATTCAAGGCCGATGAAGCGTTCAGAATGCTTGAGGCGGAAATGGCAAAGGATGATTAGGAACCGTGCAAGAAAACAACATGACCAAATGGCCATGTTGTTTCCGCGTGGTTCCTTTGGGAAATTGTCTTGCCCCGCCGCGGCGGGGCAAGACATGGAGGAAGCGTGACAAAACATCCTATTTCTGAAATTCTGATAGTCTTTTTGTGCTGCGTAATATCCTGCCGGACATATCAGGTTCATTCAAATTATGAAGATCTTAATGCCGTCTTAAACGCCGGCAGATACAGTTCCGATGTGTATATAGGCATTTCCGGCAGGATGTCTGTGCGTGAAAAGGAACTTGAATACGCAAAACTCCATATAGCAAATCAAATAGCTTTGCGGGAAAGATGCGTTGTCGATGAAGGAATGGTATTCATATACGGCGCCCGTCAAAATTATGACGCGATTGACTCAAATTTTGACTACGATGACAGCCGTCTCGCCGATATTATGGACCGGATTGAAGTTTTTGATACTTATATATTCCCGGACTTTTCTGTAATTATTGGGCGCGATACGCAAATGTCAGGCCGGGCAAATTATTTTGTCAACCTAAGTCCCGGCGCCGCTCCTGAATGGGTAAATCGTCCTCCCGTTATTGCCGGATACTATGTCGGGATTGGCAGGGCCGAAAAATATTCTTTGCCATATAAGGGGATTATTGTAGCGGACCTTAACGCCGCCCAGCAGATCGCAATGGAAATAAACACTTTTTCAGATACTTTTTTCAGGGATACTGTTCGTGAGGGCGCTGTAAATTACTCTGAACATATTCGCGGCGATCTTGTTCTGGTAAAAGCGGAATTGCGCGGCTTTTATATTCTTGACAGATGGATAGACCCCGTCAGCGCATTTTGTTATTCGCTGGGAATAGCGGAAAAATAATTTAAGGAATGTGGACAAATGAAAAAATTTATTGCTTTACCTGTACTGATATGGTGTTTTCTGGCGCCGCTTTGGGGCGATGACGCCGCATATCAGGCGCAAATTCAGGCCATGATAATGGAACTGGAGATGGATGATCTTCTGGCACTGTGGTTTACCGACGCGGATACCGGACAGCCGATAGTGGACGCTTTGGTGGCTGTAGAAAAAAAAGGCGGCATAAAAACCGACAAAGACGGTTTGGCGATATTTCCTGTTATTGAGGACGGAGAACACCGGTTTATAATACAAAAAGAAGGATATGTTACATACCGGGGTTCATTTACCGTCTTTGCTGGAACTATTTTTTTTAACAAATATTCCATTCCAAAACTTTTATCAGTAAATAATATCAAGATTGTGCTGGATTGGGACGCCGCGCCCCGGGACCTTGACGCGCATTTGGTAAAGGAAGGCATATACCATATTTCATACCGTGATGTAAAGAAATCCGATGACGGCGCCGCCTGGCTTGATCGTGATGATATGGACGGCTTTGGCCCTGAAACCATTACAGTCACACAGCTTGATCCCAATGCGACATACCGGTATTTTGTGTTTAATTACAGCAGCCGCCAGGATGAAAACAGTTCCTCTCTTTCCGCTTCAAAAGCGGTGGTGCGGGTTTTTGTCGACAACAAATTTCAGGCTGCCTATCAGATACAGCCCGGCAGACGAGGGACGACATGGAATGTGTTTAACATTGTAAACGGGAAGATACAAATTGTAGATGAGTGAGCTTGTTTCAAGACCCGGCTGCTTAATATACAGAGGGTACAAAATGAAAAATGTCTATGTTCTTATAATTATGTTGATTATCGGGTTTTCGGTTGAAGCACAACAGAACCAGCTGCCAAATATTGAAATAATTGCCGGCAATAGACCTGAATGGGTAGAGT
>JAISCO010000022.1 GCA_031265535.1 Spirochaetaceae bacterium
CATCTATCACTAAAATATTATGCATATTACCCCACATTTCGTACACGATTGTAACAGTTGGATACATGAAGAATTTTATAAACCGCGAAGTCAAAGAAGTCGAATAAGTTTTCATTCAACTTGCTCAAAACTTGAGCCGTTTTAGCCATTCTTTGTTGGCAATTTAGCGCCCCCGGCCCTTTTTTCCTTCCTTCTTTACTTTTTCGACTTTGCGGTAAAATTCTAATTTTAGTCTAATCAGTCCACTAGCCGAAAAGGTCGGAATGGGTACCGGTTCGCAGGGCGGTCAATACCAGATCGTCTTCGTCAACCGCATACATGAGCAGCCAGTCGTTTTCGATATGACATTCGCGAAAACCCGAAAAAGGACCGCGCAACGGATGGTCCTGATATTTGGGATCAAGCGGTTTTCTTTCGATGAGAGTTGAAATGATGTCTTGCAACAAACCGAGATTTTTCTTGCGTTTCATTGCGTGTTTAATATCCTTGCGAAATTGCGAGGTTTCCTTCAGGCGTAACATGACCGTCCGTGTTACCCGTCTATCTTCGTACGCCGCTGGTCCGCCCTGAATTCCGCTTCGATCTCATCAAACAGCTCTTTCACGCATGAATAACTTTTTACCTTGCGCTCGCCGTTCAGAATACTCCGGGCTTCCTCGATAGCGGCCAGTGTTTCTTTGTTGTACTGTGACTGCCTTGCTTTTTCCATATTACCGATTACCGCCTCCTGTTATGCCAACGGTACCATTAACTCAGTAGTTGAGCCGCATGAATGTCTTTTATTTCCTTATACTTATTTAACTTTGCGATAAATCCTTCCACACGGTACAGTATAATCATTCCCCGAATCGTGGGTCAAGAATAGCGCTGTAGTTCCGGGAGCAAATCCGAGTTGTGGATTACCGAGTGAGCGCCGACCAATGGGATGAATAGCCGTCCGTGGAGCGCTTAAACACGGCTCAACACTTCGTGTTGAGCCGGCTGTGCGCTAAAAATCAGTATATCAGCCCCGCAAGACTTGCAAAAATTTTAAGAGCAAAAGAACTGGACCGATTCAAGCAAGGCGCTTTGTGAAAAAGGCTTTGTTACATAGCCTTTAGCGCCTTTCGCTATAGCCGTTTTAATCACCGAGTCTTCACTGTTTGCCGTGATAAAAACAACAGGAATGGCTTTGTATGCGGAATCGTTTTGCAGCTTGTCAAGAAATTCGATCCCGGACATACCGGGCATCTCTACATCAAGAAGTATCAGGTCAACATCAGCGATTTTCAAAACAGCTAACGCGGAAGCAGCGTCCACCGCAAGTCTTACATCATAATCTTGGCACAGAATGGCGTTAATACTCTGCAATACTTCCGGCATATCATCAACCGCTAACACAATTTCCTTTTTACCATCAGTTTCCGTCATAATTTTTCTCCTTAAAATAAATAAAAGTTGGCAGTCCCTGGGAAAACCGGTTTATAATAGAATCAAGCAGATATTTGGACATATCCTAAGCTGTCCCAAAACTTCAGTTTTTGGAACCGGCTCATCCATTTAGCATTTTAATAATAGTATCCCAATTATAATAAATATAAAACCATGCCGCCGCCTCTTCCCAGTCACGCAGCAAACTGCCGCTGTCGCGCAGAGAACGAAGCTGCTCCGGTAAAAGTTCTTGCGTATAAGTGGAATTCCATTTTATATCTTGACCGTAAGTGTATTGAGCGTTGCTGCCGGCGCTGTTCAATGCATTAAAACCTATGGGGCGCAGTTTCGCCTTTACCGTTTCCGGCAAAAGAATAGGCTGCCAGTAATTTTCAAAATGCTTAAGCGGGACTAAAATCCCGGGCTCATTCCGCGGCGTGGTTTGTTCCTTCATCCAACCGGTCAGCGCCGCGATACGTTCAGAGCGGTTGCGCAGTTCAGTAAGCGCCTGTTCACCTGAAAGATGCCTGTCCCGCCGCTTTATGCTGCCCCGCGTAATATTGCCAATAGTAAGTTCGCCGTTAATCGAAAAGTTGCCGGTACCGGCAAGACTACCTGTGCCGGAGACACCTGTGCCGGAGACATCCATATCGCCTTCCATCCAACCGTCAAGATTGCTAAATAAAAAATGAAGGCGGGTAATAAAAAAAAGTCCGGCCTCGTCCGGCTCGGTGCAATAAAACTGGATGTAGGGGGCAGCACTCAGCGCAAGGATACCGTAACGCTCGCCGTCTTTTGGGGAAAATATACTGAATGTGAGCCCGGCGCTGTTTTTGTACGTTTTGACGGCTTTTCCGGGAAAAGCCGTGCCGTCTAAAAAACGCCCCGCCTTTTCCACTCCGCGCGCGACTGTTTTGCAAGAGAAAGCGGAAAACAGCAAAGCGCATAACAAAAACGCAATAGGGGCGCCCTTCATTCCAAACCACCGGCGTTTACAGTATACGGCGGGCTCTGTATCAAAACAAGATTCCGCTCATCGTCCAAAAACGGGACCGGACAGGGAATTACGCTCCATTTGGCGTTTTGCTGCTCCAGAACAGGCAAGAGTGGAGACATTTCCGCGTTAATAGTTTCGCGCCGTCCTTTGTAGGCGGCAATGCGGGCGCCCGGACTCGATAAACGAAATAATTTTTTCAAAATTTTAAGATTTAATGGGTGAAAAGCGCGAAAGCAAATTATATCGGCTATGGCGGGAGGGGCTTTTTCCATCTCGGTTTCCAGTATTTCAACATTGGACAGAGCCAAAATTGCCGCCGTATTTCGCAGAAAACCTGTCCGTCGTCCCATGCGTTCCAGCAAACTAAAAAAAACATTTGGCAGCGCCAGCGCAAGGGGTATGCCGGGCAGACCCGCTCCCGATCCAATATCGGCTATACGCGGGTTCAACGGAAAATTCCCGGTGATAAGCCGTTTTATTATATTGATGGGAGCAAGCGAATCAAGAATATGCTTTATAATCAGTTCCTGTCTGTCTTTTACAGAGATCAAGCCGTAAGCGGGGTTAAAAAGCTCTATTTCATCGCAATAACGGTTCAACAAAACCGCAAGTTCATCCGGACGCCGCGTAAAAGCCGCGTCCGCCGGCGCATAAGCATCGCGCGGACTATTTTCAAACAGTTTTTGGATGCCATTTTCAAGATAATTTATTCGCAATGGGGTCTAATACCCCGACCCCGCAACAAATTTGCCGCAAATTTTGCGCGCTCCGGGGCAGGGGGCTTTATGCATAAACGCACTTAAGCAATTCGTCACGCTTATCGCGTATTTTATTCAGAGCCCTTTTTTCAATTTGGCGGACGGCTTCAGCGGAAATACCTAATCTATCGCCAAGTTTCTGGAATGTATATAAATCGGAATCAACCAAATGGAAACGGTGAAGTATAACAGCCCTTTCGCGGAAACTTAGATGAGTTTTTAAGAAACTCCGCGTTTCATTTCTTGAATAGCGCTCTAAAAATTCACGTTCAGGATTGAGTTGATGACTGTCTTCACAAATATCGGCAAATGAAGTATTAGAATTGTCAGAGAATTCAATATCCAACGAAAGCGGATTACTAGCAATATTCATAACCAGATCAATATCGGCGACAGAACAATCAATTTCTTTCGCGATTTCTTCGATTTTCGGGGCACGTCCAAATCTTTGGTGAAGTATGTGCTCCGCAATATAAATCTTACGCAGTAACTCTTCTTTCTTGAGGGGAAGGCGGATAGTATGGCGTTTACTCGCGACAAACCTAGCTATAGCCTGCTTAATCCATAAAACGGCATAGGTAGAAAACCGCACGTTCTTGCTTAAATCAAATTTTTCGACCGCGTGCATGAGCCCCACATTCCCTTCCTGAATTATATCCATAAACGGAATAATGTTGGAGCAGTAACTTTGCCCAATTTTTATGACTAAGCGCAGATTTGCCTCGATAAGCTGCTGCGCCGCCGCCTTATCGCCTTGAGCGACACGGAGGCTAAGCTCGCGCTCTTTTTCTGACGTAAGAAGCGGAATTTTTTTTACCTGTTTTATATAGGCCTGATACGCATCATCGTTTTGTATTTCAAACAAAGCCTTACTCATATAATCTCCGTTACTTTCATTTTATATTAATAAAGCATGAACCGTGCCAAGTACGGAGCTTATTTTACATTAGCAGATAACTATTTATTATATATATACTTACGTTAAAACCCCAACAGTCTTTCTCATGCCGCCGCTATAAATCGTATAAAAATACATACAGCAATGGCAATAAAAATAGAAAACGCCTGCCGGACATTGGAGAAACTCTGTTTGTCCAATATCCGGCAGGCGCTCAAAAACGCATATTTTCTTTAGGTTGGAAAGCGCGAATGGGGGGCGCTGCGGTATTGTAAGCGCTGTATTGGTTTGAGCGGAGGCTCGATCGGGTAAGGGAATTTATAATACCGTCTGGCTCAATACCAAATTTTTGCAGGCGGCGCAAACAAGGCAAGCGCGCAAAATTTGCGGCGGGGTATTAAACTCACTGCGAATAAAACGTAAAAATTTCAGCAAGAATATCAAAAAGTATTTTTGTCATGCGGCGGGCTGCTTTAACTTAGGCGGCTTAAAGCCTCTTTTTGCAATATTTAAGGATATGCTGCGGTCAGGCAAAAAAAGTCTCTAAAAATCTTAATTATATTATGGGTTATAATTTTTGGGCGCTAGAGGATTCGAACCTCTGACATCCACGGTGTAAACGTGGCGCTCTGACCAACTGAGCTAAGCGCCCCAAAAGCTTGTATCAAGCATGGATTTATCTAAACCTAGCATAACTCGCGCAGTAGTGTCAACCCACCAGTGTCCCACCAGTGGGTTTAAATACGCTCCGCGCCCGCCAGCGGGTTTACATGCGCTCCGCGCTAACATACCGAAAGCAACTTTTACTCCGTACCTTAGAATCCGAAAACGGCGGTTGCATACGCGCTTGCCAACCCGTGCCTCACTCCTAATTGCTAATTATTCATTTTACCTTTACCTTTTTACCTTTTACCTCTTTGTCTGTGTGGGGGGGGGGGGGGATGGGCGATACAAGAATCGAACTTGTGGCCTCCAGCGTGTCATACTGGCGCTCTAACCAACTGAGCTAACCGCCCGTTTTACTGAAAAGCAGCCTAAAGGGCGCTTTTCAATAAAAATTATAATCTTTCGCGTATTAAAACATTTACCTCAATTTTGCCTATATCGCCAAGTTCCATGGGAACGATTAACGCCTCAATATTGAGAGTGTTTGAAATTTCCATGTTTTCACCGGAAAAAAGAGCCGGCGGCGTAAGGTCAAATTTAAATCCTAGATCATGGAGTTTAGTAACCGCCTGGGCGGTAATCATGTTGGCAAGCTCGGTAATTGTCGCCTTTGCCATGTCATTAAATGACATGAACGTTTCGTTATCGTTCATTGCGCCGGCCACTTTAAGGGCAGTATTCTTAGTCATATCAAATAAAACGCGCCCTTCAACATCGCCCGCAAGACCAACAATGGCGGCGACACCCATTATATTCATTGACGCTTCTTTCAAGTAAAGATCACCGCGTTTTACTTCTACATTAAGCACTTCTTTTAATACATTAAATGTTGCTTCGACAAATGGATTAATATATTCAACCCGCATATTAAATCTCCTTCCTCTGACCGGCTATGCTTTTTCAACGCGGACAAAAGATCTAACCGGTTCTTTTCCGGTAATTTTCCAATCGTGTCCTGACGGCATAAGCTCGTTACTGCCTAAAATGACAACGCCATTACTCTTTATCTTTTCGTTTATATCCGCGAACACCCTTGCCTGTCCGTCAGGCGGCAAGAAGGATAAAGTATCGCGGCATACTACAATATCAAGCTCCGGCAGCGCGTTTACATTTGTTACATCATGGTATTCAAAAACTATGCTGTCTTTTATAGAAGCGTTGAAAACATACCCCATGCGGCCCTTTGTCAAAAATGTCTGGCAATAATCAGGCACATCGTTAATCTCAAATACCATGTTGGGGGCATTTGCTACAGCCATGATGTCATTATCATTAGCCCAAATCTTTATATGTCCATCAGGATAACGTAATTTTAGTATACACGCAAGTGAAAATGATTCATAGCCCTTGCCGCAGCCTATGTCCCAGATTTGAATGTTATTCGAAGCAAGATCGGGCAGCGCCGCTTTAACCGCGTATGCGTAATCAGAATTCCAGAATTTACCGCTGCATGGTGAATAAAATGTTTCAAGGTACGCGTCCGCGTCCGCCGTATTTTTTAACTGAATGGTGTCTTTGCCGCGTTCCGATGCCCATACGTTAAGGCGTTCAAGTATCCAATTCTCGTTGACGGGGCCGGGATAGAATTTTTTCAAGGCTGTAAGCCCTTCTTTTATGAAAGCAAGATTATCCTGCGACAGCGTGTCTTCATTATCTTGTGGACCATCATCCTGCCGGTAATAAGGCACATCCGTGGCCGCGCTAATTTCACTGTGCGCCGATTGCTTTTCTTCTTTGTTTTGTGAAAACATATGTACAACATCAAGGATAATGTACAGAGCGCCGGCTTTTTCCACGACCCCGCTCATATATTTTCCGCTAATGTCGCCAAAAATCGGATGCGACGGCTGTATCGAGCTGGAATTGATGCTGACTACCTTATCAATTTTATCCACAATAGTACCGTAAACGCGGTCGGCAATGTGTAAAATAAGCATATTTTCCTGTCCGTCCGCTGTTTTCTCCATCGGAAGGTGAAAGAAATTCCGTAAATCTATGATAGGGATAATATCACCCCGCAGATTGTATACGCCCCGCACAAAAGAAGCCGCGTTTGGGACATAGGTAAATTTTTCAGCTTTGGCAATCTCTTTGACGTTCATAATATCAACGCCGTAATCCTTTCCGGCGAGCGAAAAAGTAACCATTTTATAGTCGGCGTTATCCGCGCGCTCTTTTTTCTCTTGCAATTCCGCGTTTACCGTTTCTAAATTCTTTATCTCCATGGGTTTAGGCTTCCTTTTATGATGCTGCGCTAACGTGCAGCTAATTCGCGCTACGGCCGCCGGCAGTACACAACGCTCTACCTCGGAGCGGCGCTAACGTGCAGCCAATTCGCGCATACGGCGATGCTGCTTTTCTTTACTCAAACCAAGTTCTAATAGCTGACCAACATCAATTATCAGCGAAACGGAGCCGTCCCCCAGTATCGAAGCGCCGGCAATTCCGGGCGAGTTCGTGTACTGGTCGCGCAGCGGCTTTATTACCACATCCTCCTCGCCGATAAGGCTGTCCACCATGAATCCCATTTTTTTCTCTGCCGTGCCGACAATCACGATAAAATGATAGTCATCGCGCTGATCTGTCTTAATTCCAAAAAGTTGATTCAAACGCAGCAGGGATAGCACGTCGTTGCGGATATTAAAAACTTCGTTGTTATCAATCATTTTAATGTCCTCCGGTTTTATGCGAAGGCTTTCTATAACGCTTGTTATCGGGATTGAGTATATTTCAGTACCAACACGCACCAAAAGCCCCTGAATTATAGCCAAAGTAAGCGGCAGTTTGATGGTGAATTTAGTTCCCTTGCCTTTCTCGGAGCTTATCGTAACCGTTCCGTTTAGTTTTTCTATTTGACGGCGTACTACATCGAGTCCCACGCCGCGCCCCGATATTGAAGTTACTGTCTTTGCGGTGGAAAAACCGGGTTCAAATATCAGATTGAAGGCTTCAACATCGGTTAAAACCTTGTTGGGATGTATTAAGCCCCGTTCAATGGCTTTGCTTTTTACCGCTTCAATATCAATACCTTTGCCGTCATCCCCAATTTCTATCACTATCATGTTGCCTTCGTTGGCGGCTTTGAGCAGCACCATGCCTTCTTCCGGCTTTCCGGCGGCTTTGCGCTCGGCAGGCGATTCTACGCCATGGTCTATGGAGTTACGGACAGAGTGCATTATCGGGTCAAGCAAATCTTCGATGACGGATTTGTCGAGTTCCGTATCCTCACCCTCTATAACAAGGTTGATTTTTTTGTTGAGTGTCTTGGACAGATCGCGGACGAGGCGCGGGAAACGGCTGAAAATTTGGCTTATCGGCACCATGCGGATATGCATTACGCCTTCCTGGAGTTCGCTTGTAATCCGTCCAAGGTTTTGGGAAGTGGCGCGGAATTTAACGACATTATTCTTTAATGAGGCTTCATACCCGTCAAACAGTGTGAATATGTCGCTGTACTCCTCTGTAATAGTCTTGCGTATATCCTTGATTGATTTGCCGTTGTGTATTTCTTCCAGAAACTCAGGCAGGGCGTCAAACAAGTTTTTGACGCGCTCGCGGTACTTGCTTTCCAAAGCGTGAAGCTCATCCGTAATCCCGTTGAATTGATTGCTGATCTGATTGAAAGTCGCCTTTGTAATAACTGTTTCCGAAACAAGATTGAGCAGGTCGTCTATGCGTTTAGAATCAACGCGAAGTATGGCTCCCGCTTCTTTCCCGGCTTTTTTAGCGTCCGCGGCAGCCTCGGCGCCCTTGGATGCTACAGTCTCTTTAGCTGCCGGAGCTTTGGACGCCGGTTTTGGTTCCGGCGGTTTAATTTCGGGAACGGCGGAAACGGTCTGCGCCGCCGTGTTTTCCCCCGCAACATTTTCCGCCGCGGCGCTTTCCGCAAGTGTATTTTCAGCGCTTGTAACAGGCGCGTTGTTAAGCAGTGTTCTTACGTCCACCGCGGAGGCTTCAAGTGAAACATCGGGAAGGATTACATAAGTTCTAAGGTTTTCCGCGCTTTCGTCAGAGGCAATGTAGTAATCGACAACCGGAAAAAATGTGTCCCCATACAGAGCGTCAAAATCGGGCGTGGTTTTTAGTACTGTGCCTTTGCTTTTGAGCGCCGCGTAAACTTGAATTCCGCCGACAGTGTTCATCAGGCTTTCTTCGTCAAATTTAACGGACAGCCGGTACACAGGCCGGCCCCCTCCCGCTTCGATTAGTTCATTTATTTCAGCGTTATTTGTATTGCCGGCAGGAGATAAAGTCCCCGCGGCGGACGCGGGCAATGGCGCTTTGACAATCGGCGCTTTAACAGACGGTGGCGCGGCTTTATTTTTTGGCGCGTTTTTCTTGCTTGGGGCGCTGTCCGGCAGTAACGCGGATAGTCTTCCTTCGATATCGGATGTGTCGGCCTGATACACGGCGCCTTCCATTCGCATGGCAAGCATCGCTTTTATTATATCAATGGCCGCGAGCAGCGTGTCGACAACTTCTTCATTGACATCCAACTTATTTCCGCGTATAGCGTCCAGCACGTCCTCTACAAGATGAGTAAAATGAGACAGTTCCATCATTTCAACTGTGGCTGCTCCGCCTTTTAAGGTATGCGCCGCGCGAAAAATCTCATCAACCGCGTCTTGGTTCGTCCCCTCATTTTCCAGCACCAGGATATTTTGTTCCAGCGTGTCTACCTGCATCTGGGCTTCGCTAAAAAAGTCCTTGAGCAGTTCTTCATTATTAGGGTCCAGATAATCACTCATGCTATAAATTTTCTACAATAATCCATCTAAAGTCAAGCCCGCCCCCGCCAGCGGGTTTTCATGCGCTCCGCGCCGGCATACCCAAAGCTGGTTTTACGTCGTGCCTCAGGGGCCGGCAACGGCGATTGGCATACGCGCCCGCCAGCGGGTTCCCATACGCTCCGCGTTAGCATACCGCAAGTAGGGGGTTCAGCCTCTGCATTTGGTAAGGTAAGGGCGCTTGGCATACGCAGCTGGGGGCGGTGTTTGGTTTGAAGTCTGGTTTGCTTTTTCGGTTTTTGGGCGCACCCCCGCTAGCGGGGTCGGGCTTTCCGCTCCAATTTGCTTCGCTGCGCTTCGCAAATTCCGCTGCAATCCCTCCTATGATTATTGTCAAGAGGCAATGCGATCACCCGCCAAGCCCCACCCCTCTATGCTATCCCCGTTCCGTTTCCCCCTTTTCTTCTAAAAAAATGAGGGATG
>JAISCO010000060.1 GCA_031265535.1 Spirochaetaceae bacterium
GATCTTTCCGGTTTTCCAGTTGTGTATAAAAAAAATGATGAATTCCGGGCAGACCGAATCAGGGTGGATTTAGATACTGATGATGTTATTATGGAAGGTTCTGTTTCAGGTTCTATTAAGGAATAGCGATGGGCTTTTTGGATAAATGCGCCGCTGTTCGTGCTCCGCCCCATTCCAGCGAAACTGACCGCCATCCTACTCAGCCTCAGCCACAGCCGGTGGTCGAAGTTCGTACCGCTCAACCTCAGCGGACGCCGGTTGTCGAGGCTCGCCCCGCTCAGCCCCAGCAGCAGCCGGTTGCCGAAGTCCGTCCCACTCAACCTCAGCAACAGCCGGTGGTCGAAGTCCGTCCCGCTCAGCCCCAGCAGCAGCCGGTTGCCGAAGTCCGCCTCAATGAACCCCCGCAACATCCGGTTGTCGAAGCCCACCCCGCTCAACCCCTGCAACAGCCGGTAGTCGAGGCTAGTCCTGCTCAACCTCAGCAGCAACCGGTTGTCGAAGCCCGTCCCACTCAGCCTCAGTCGCCGCCGGTAGTCGAGACCCTTCCTGCACAGCCTCAGCAGAGCCAGACGGATATTCAAGTCTCTTCCGAATCGTTGTTGGATGACGAAAAATTTGAAGAATTGCGTCATAAAAAAAAAAGCGGCGAAGACCCTGTTTCAGATTATATCGACAGGCGGAAGTCTCCGCGCACTACGGATAGGCGGCATTACAAAAGAGATACTTCGGGGATCAATACGCTTACAATTATTGATCTGCGTAAGAATTTTGGGGCAAAAGAAATTGTCTGCGGTGTCGGGTTTTCGATGAAAGGTGGCGAAGTCGCTGGGCTTTTGGGGCCTAACGGCGCGGGTAAGACCACGATTTTTTATATGATAGTAGGTTTTTATAAGCCCAGCACGGGCGACATAAAACTGAATGGTGTAAGTATATCGCACGGCCCTATGTACCGCAGAGCGCGGATGGGGATAGCTTATCTGCCGCAAGAAGCGTCAATTTTCCGCAAGCTGACTGTAGAACAGAATATTTGGGCAATATTGGAAAGCCGTGATGACCTTACAAAAAAACAAAAAAAACAAAAGCTTGATGAGCTTATTTCAGATTTCGGTATAGGGCGTATTCGAAAGCAGTACGGTTACACTTTATCCGGCGGAGAACGGCGGCGTACGGAGATTGCGCGCGCGCTTGCTATCGACCCTAAATTTTTACTTCTTGACGAACCTTTTGCCGGCATAGACCCGATTGCCGTGTATGAAATTAAGCAGATTATCAATCGTCTTTCCGGCAGCGGAATCGGCGTACTAATAACCGACCATAATGTCCGCGATACGCTTGAAATAACAAATACCGCATTCATCATAAATCACGGCCTTATAGTCGCGCGCGGCGACCGCAATCATATCCTTGAAAATCAAACTGTACGGGATGTATATCTTGGTTCTGAATTCAGAATGTGATTTTAGGCCGAATACTCAGTTTATGAGCTCAATTCTTCGCATTAAGTTTACGCAAAATTCCATGAATGAGAAACCTGTTGGCGTACAGAAACCAACTGACGGGGGCGTAACCTTTCCCCGCGCCGCCATCATGCCAAAACAGACGCACAGCGCAAGCACAAAAGCCGTCAAAAACACCGATTTTTGTTTCATGGCCTGGCAAGGCGGTTTTACAGCGGCGGAAGTTTTACGTCTAACGGCCCGCATTGCCTCAGCGAAAAAGTAACCCAAAAGAACCCGTGCCTCATTCGGGGAAACAGCGCCCCCTCCCCTCTGAATTGAAAAATTAGCCACAAATTACCGCAAATTATCAGAATGTAGGTAAGCCTTTGAATGCCGCTTACGAAGTGAACGCCGCTCCGCCCCCAGCGAGGGGCGGGAATATGCTAACGCGGAGCGTATGTAAAACCCACTGGTGGGCTAACGCGGAGCGTATGTAAAACCCACTGGTGGGCGCTGGCGGGTGGGTTAACATTTTTTGGGGATTTTGCTATAGTATCTAAAATTGAAAAGAGGACATTATGCCTGAAGAGTTAACAGAATATACGGGCGCGGCGACTATGGAAAAAATCTCGTCGCTTGCCAAACGGCGCGGTTTTGTGTTTCAGTCATCCGAGATTTACGGCGGCCAGAGCGGTGCATGGGATTACGGTCCGCTTGGGGTCGAGCTTAAAAACCGCATTGCGCGTAACTGGTGGAAAGAGATGACGCAGCTGCATGATAATATTGTGGGACTGGACGCCGCTATCCTTATGCACCCGCGCGTTTGGGAAGCTTCCGGCCATGTCGAAAACTTTTCCGACCCGCTGGTGGACTGCAAAAAGTGCAAGGCGCGTTTCCGCGCCGACCAACTGCCGCCGGAAGCGACGGCGTCTCATAAATGCCCTGAATGCGGCGGCGATTTAACGGAGGCGCGTAATTTCAATTTGATGTTCAAGACGCATATTGGCGCTGTTGAAGAGGATGCCGGCGTTATATACCTTAGGCCGGAAACCGCGCAGGGAATCTATGTAAATTATAAAAATATAATTCAATCCAACCGCATGAAGATACCGTTTGGTATCGCTCAAATAGGCAAAGCGTTTCGTAACGAGATCGTAACAAAAAACTTTATTTTCCGCACCTGCGAGTTTGAAC
This sequence comes from Spirochaetaceae bacterium, assembly GCA_031265535.1. Classification (GTDB taxonomy): domain Bacteria; phylum Spirochaetota; class Spirochaetia; order Treponematales; family Breznakiellaceae; genus JAIRMY01. The sequence goes on from JAISCO010000060.1 coordinate 2,634, forward strand.
AAATGGAGATGCAGTTTTTTGTAAAGCCGGGTACAGATGAGGACTGGTTTAACAAATGGAAGGAGCGCCGCTGGGAATACTACAAAAAACTTGGCGTAAAAATGGAGCGTCTGCGTTGGCACCGGCATGGGCCGGACGAGTTGGCTCACTACGCGAAAGACGCTTACGACATTGAATACCTGTTTCCTATGGGCTGGAAAGAACTTGAGGGCGTCCATAACCGCTCGGACTATGATCTTTCGCGTCATTCTTCGTACAGCGGCAAAGATTTGCAGTACATTGATCAGGATGACGGCAATAAAAAGTACACGCCGTTCATCATCGAGACATCGGCTGGGCTTACGCGGACTCTGTTGATGATGCTCTGCGACGCTTACGACGAGGAAAAGGTTGCTGAAAAAGGCAATGACGATGATTGGCGGACGGTGCTGCGCTTCCACCCGCGCATCGCGCCAATTACGGTGGCTGTTCTTCCTTTGATGAAGAAGGACGGACTTGCGGAATTGGCGAAAGATATACAGAACGAATTGAAAGAAGATTTTTCCACCGACTACGACCAGAGCGGCGCTATTGGCCGGCGCTACCGCCGTCAAGACGAGGTTGGCACCCCGTTTTGTGTTACCGTGGACTATGAAACAAAGGAAAACGCTTCGGTTACCTTGCGTTTCCGCGATTCAATGGAACAGATACGGGTGAACCGTTCCGCACTTGCCGGTTGCATCCGCGAAGGCATGAAATAGGCCGGATGATTAGGCGCGCCCGGCGTTGCGTCCGGCGCTTTCCACCATAACAAATTTTTTAAGGAGAAAAAGATGAATGAGGTAATGTACGCCAAGTACAACCAAGCCGGTAACAAGACGGTTTATGACTTGTTGGACAAAATGAGCAATGATGACCGGGAAAAAGACAGAGGAAGCTTTTGCGGGAGTCTTTCGGGACTATTCCGGCATATTATTAGTGGAACCAGATTCTTTTTGGGAATTTACAAAGCTGCGTTGAGTGGTAACACCGCGGCGGCAAAGGCAATTTCAGCTGTTGAAACCATCCCAAAAGTACCGGAAGGAGCATTAAGCGGGGCACAGTGGAAAGAGCTGGGCTCCATAATGGCCGCCGTTGACGCGGTTTATGTAAGCATGGCTGAAGCGCTGAAAGAATCCGACCTTAATCTTCCGGTAAAAGTTGAATGGTATGGAGAAAATCACCCGTCCGTACCCCTGTCTTTCATGTTGAGCCAACTTCTGGTTCACAATACTCATCACCGGGGCCAAATTTCACAGATACTTGATACTCTTAAAATTGACAACGACTATTCGGGGATTGATGTTTCATTCCTCAGCTTACCTAAGGCCTGAGAGCATACTTTACTGTGGACATCCTACACTCCGCTATAAAAGTGGAGTGTAGGGTAGGCGGCGCAATGAATCATCATAAAATCTAACCATAGCAACTTTGAATGTTGAAAGTATAATCTGTTTTGATAGTACATCGCGGGCCATTATGGCGGAACAGGCGTTGCTTGAGGAAGCGTTTTATGTCCGCGTCATGCCTAAACCGTCCGTCATAGAGGCGGGATGCGGTTTTTGTCTCAGATTCCTGCCCGGCGATATTGACAAGGCCGTCTCGTTTCTGTCTAAACGCGGGGTTAATATCAAAGAAATCTATCGCGTGGAGGAATCAGGCGCTAACGTCTCGTACAACAGGCAAGCGGTGATAAGGCAGTAAGGCTTTGTCAAGTTCATTTGGACTCAAAGCACCTTTTTTAGCTTTGCCGACGGGGTGATAGATGGATCGCGCTTTTGCGCCTCGCGGAAAATTGCGCGGGCGGCGGCGGTTTCGCCAATTTTGATCAATGTTTCCGCTTGGGATTTAAGCCAGCGGCTTTCATCGTGTGCGGAAAACCCAAGGGTCATTAGTTCTTGCATACATTCTATCCATGTTTCATCATCGACAGCGGAACGCAGGCGCAGACGTATCAATTCTTTCAAAAATATTTCCACATCTTCAGTAAAGTGCCGGAAGTAAGCTTTGCGGCGTTCTTCATGGAGTAAAGCGGTAAGCAGACAAAATGTTTCATAATAAAACCCGCGTTTATCAAGTTCTTCCGCTAAAATAAATGAACAGTCCATCCAGTCTTCACGTCCAAGATGTTTTTCCAGTGGAAAACTCAAACCGCCCCAAGCCTCCCACATACTAATAGCGGCATCTTCCTCAAAGTGGAATAGTTCAAATATAATAAGCTCCGCCCGCGCTTGTTCGCGTGTCCTTGAATCGCAGCCGGAGTCCGTGTTATTTGCCTGCTCGTACAGATAATCACGGTAATTAAAACCGCTTTTCCCGGAAAACCCGCGGTAGACGCGGTCATAGTCGAAACGGCGCTGACGATTTGAAAGAATCTCGTAAGCGGCAAGGAGTTTTTGCATATATGCGCGCGCGCCTTCACCGGCAAGATCGGGATGATATTGTTTCGCTTTTTCACGAAACGCACGCTTTATCTCGGACATAGAGGCGTTTTCATCAACGCCCAGTATTTTATATTGATCGATCAACTTACACCAATCAACTTACACCGTAGTATTTTACGGGTTCATACCGCATACGCGGTATGGACAAACTATCATCTTAGTGGAGAATACACAGTTCCGGAATCCCAAAGCCCCTCCCGCTTTTCGCCGTTTATACTGGGAATATCCATTATCATACCCGGTTCAATAAGGTTTGGATTATCAGGATTGGGCAATTTCTTCCTATTCGCTTGATACAGTATAGGCCAGCGGCGCGGGTCGCCGTAAGCCCATGAACGTCCGGCAATGTTCCAAAAACAATCCCCGTATGTATCCCACGGACGCACAATATACCGGGAAGGAAGCGGCGTTTCGTTAGCCGTTTTCTCATTTTCCTGAGCGGCGGCTAAATTTTCAGGCGGCGCGGCTACCACAGCCAATACCGCGATAACTTTATCGGCATTGTTGATAGCATCGTCCCATTTTTTAGCGTCCTGCGCTATTAGACCAAGATTGTAGTATGTTTTCGCGTCATAAAATTCTGCCGGAAAGTATCGCTTTGCCTCGGACATATCCGCCCACGCCAATCGTTGTAACGCATTGTCCATTTTATTATTGGCCACATATACTTTTAATTGCTGTTTAACGTATATATCCGACGCGGACGCCGCCTTTATTGCGTCAACAGCGTATTTCGCGGCTTTATCATAATCGCCGCCGGCAAATAATTGATCCGCGAGCTTTTGCAGACGCAGGCTTTCATCCAAATATTTGTTTTTAAGAATACTATTTAAGGCGGCGTCAGGATAATCCGTTATAGCCGCGAAAGCAAAAAAGCATATCTGAATTAAAACCGCCGACAGAATTAGACGCTTTAAGTTAATATTTTTCATAAAATTTCTCCGTTTCCAGTTGAGGAATTTTCAATAAATTTTACCGCGTCCTCAGCTATTTTTTCACTTTCCGCTATTTTCTGTTCAGCGTTTTTGAGTGCAAATTCCGCTTTTTCTTTTTTTTCGGCGGCAATTTTTATAGCTTCGTCAAAGACCGGCGCGGCTTCTTCGTAAAAACCAATAGCGGCAGTATAATCTTTGCCGCGTAATGCGGCGTCTCCTTTGTTATGCAGTTCAGCGGCAAGGTTATATCTATCTTTTACCGCTATGTCGGCTTTTAGTTTAAGCGCCTGCTGTTGGGCATTGTCGGATTTAACGCGCTGCGCGTCCGCCCTCGACAGCCACGCGCTGTCTATAATCGCGGTAAACCCTTCAAGAGCCATACGCGCGTTCACTAAGGAATTTTCTCCCACCGCGTCAATCCCCGCCTCATAGTCTTCAACCGCGAGGTTTAAGGCATTGTCCGCAACGCCAAAAGCCTGGGAATTCTCTTCATAAAACCCGTCATCTATTAGTTCCTGACGCTTTATCTGCGCCATAGCCAGTATATTGCCCAGTTCGTCATATATTTCTTGGCGCCTTATCAAACCGGAATCCACTTCAACTTCCACAGGCGCTGTTTCAGGAACAATTACCTCGGCAATAGGCGCGGTTTCAACAGGCTCCGGAGTTTCCTCCACGACTTCTTCAACGACAGCAATTTCCACTTCCGGCTGAGGCGCCTCTTTGGGAGCGCTTTTACATGAAAAAAACAAAGCTGAAACAATTAAAAACGCCAAGAAAATTCGGTAAACACATAGCTTTTTCAAAATATACCCCTATTATTTATCACTATCGGAATTCCAAGACTCATTCTTTATGCTTTTATTCGTAGTGGGGACCCCGCCACAAATTTTGCGCACAAACTTGTTTGCCGCAAAATTTGCGCCGCTTGCGGCGGGGAGGCTCATGATTTAACTGACGTAAAAGCGCTTCAATATAACACCCAATAAAACCTGTTTTTAACAGAAACAAGCGCACTTTAGCGTAACTTTACGTGGGAACAAGCGGCTATTTTTACCTTCAAGCTCCTTAATCAGGGAGTCGGGAAGTTCATTTATCTTTGCGCGGGATGTTTATCCTGAAAGTATGCGTAGTATATCGTCCGGGCTGTCCGCTTTAAGCATCTCCGCGCGTTTTTCCTGACTTTTAAAAAGCAGGCTAACTTCAGCAAGAAATTGAAGATGCGGACCTGTTTTTTCAAGAGGGGAAAGAGTCATGATAAAAATACGGCACGGTTCCCCGTCAAGCGCTTCAAAATTAACCGGATTATCGGAGATGCCGATACACGCCATAAGATCGCTTACCGCGCTGGTTTTGCCATGCGGGATAGCTATACCATGTTTCATGCCGGTTGACATCTTGCCTTCGCGCTCCATGATCGCCGCCAAAGCCGCCGCCTTATCTTTTACTTTGCCCGTAGCCGCCAGCAAATCCAGCAATTCGCTGATAATAGCCTGCTTGGTATCACCTTTAAGGTGAAGGCAAATTGAATCCTTTGTTAGAATTGTATTCAAACCCATATATTTAGTTTCGATATTTTTTCTTTTAATGTCAAGCGCCATTTGCCATGGAGGCACATGCGCTCCGCGCCGGCATACCGAAAGCGCCCTTCACTTCGCGCCGTAGGTAAGACAAGGGCGCTTTGCATACGCAACTGACAGTATTCCTTCTTCCCACCTGTTACTTTTTACCTTTTCCCTCTTAATTACTCCTTGATAATTGTTAAT
>JAISCO010000098.1 GCA_031265535.1 Spirochaetaceae bacterium
GAGAGTGGAGCATATTTACCGAGCAGGGCCTTTGTCGGCACGAAGGAGTAAGAGAAGGGTAATGAATGAAAAAGTAGGATAATGGCTATTTTCTGATTGACTCTTTATAGGAGCAGTGAGCAGTTGCGTATGCCAAACGCCTTTTTCGGACCTGAAGGCAGAGGTCGAAGTCTGCTTTCGGGATGACGGCGCGGAGCGCATGTAAACCCACTGGTGGGCGCATGTAAACCCGCTGGCGGGCGGGGGGTGGCGGAAGACCGCCGTAGGCGGGCTGTAGACAGGGGAGGCGCGGCTATGATGCAACGGTTTGCGATGATGAGGGGAAACAGCGCCCCCCTCCTGAATTAAGAAAAATTAGCCACAAATTAACAATGAACAATGAGCAATTAAACAGATTGCGCTATAAATGGCGGCACAAATTACCGGATTGAAGGCAAAACCCTTGACCGCCGCTATCGACCCTGAACGCAACTCCGCCGCCAGCGAGCGGCGGCAAGACGCTAGCCCGTAGGGCATGAGAAACCCACTGGTGGGGCTGGCGGAAAAGGGGGGCGTTTTGTATACTGAATGAACGATGCTGTCTTACATAGCGCGGCGCTTGCTGCTGATAATTCCAACTTTGTGGGCGATAATAACAATTAACTTTTTTATTACACAGATAGCGCCGGGCGGGCCTGTGGATCAGGCGATTGCCGGTATGCAAGGGCTGGGACAAGGCGGCCCGTTGCAGAGAATAAGCGGAAGCGAACGCGGAGATACCGGCGCGGCTCGGAGCAGCACATCAAATTACCGGGGAGCACGGGGACTCGACCCGGAAATAATCGCCGAAATTGAGCGCCGCTACGGTTTCGACAAACCCATAGGCGAGCGCTACTTTGAAATGCTAAAAAACTATGCCATGTTTAACTTTGGCGACAGCCTGTTCCGCGGACGAACAGTAATCGGCCTCATAATAGAACGCCTGCCCGTTTCCATATCGCTTGGCTTTTGGAGCACAATGCTGATTTACCTTGTTTCAATACCGCTTGGCATACGCAAAGCGGTAAAAAGCGGCAGCCGTTTTGACGTGTGGACAAGCGGCGCGATAATTTTGGGCAACTCCATACCATCATTTTTATTTGCCGTCCTCTTGGTGGTGTTATTTTGCGGCGGATCCTTCCTCAACATATTCCCGATACGCGGCCTTTTTTCCGCTAATTTTGAGGAACTCAGCTTTTTGGGCAAGATTGCGGACTATTTTTGGCACATCTGCCTGCCGACAATAGCCTTGACAATAGGCGGCTTTGCGGGACTCACCATGCTGGTAAAAAATTCATTCCTTGACGAAATACACAAACAGTACGTTCTGACAGCCCGTGCCAAAGGACTTGCCGAAAAAAACATCCTGATTAAACACGTATTTCGTAACGCCATGCTGATAATCATCTCCGGATTTCCAGCCGCTTTTATTTCCATGTTTTTTACCGGCAGCCTGCTAATTGAAACAATTTTTTCGCTGGAAGGACTAGGACTGCTTGGACTCGAAGCCACGATGCAGCGCGATTACCCGGTGATATTCGCCACACTTTACATATTTACATTGATAGGACTGCTGCTGAATCTGATCAGCGATTTGATTTATACCGTTGTCGATCCGCGCATCAACTTTGAGGGTAGAAAATGACGGCAAAACCCGCAAAATCTGTACAAACAAGCCGGATACCACGGCAATCACGGCGCGTAACACGCTGGGAACGCTTCAAAAAGAACAAACGCGGCTATATATCACTATGGATATTCGCAATACTGTTCGGTTTAAGCCTTTTTTCGGAGTTTATCGCCAATGACCGCCCTCTTTTACTCAGATTCGACGGCAAATTTTACTTTCCTGTCTTCAAAAACTATTCCGAACTTACTTTCGGCGGCGAATTCGACATAAACACAGACTACCGCGACCCATATATAATCAATCTTATCGAACAAAAAGGCTGGATGCTAAGCACGCCGGTACGGTTTAACTACAACACAATAAACTATGCACTGCCCAGTCCGGCCCCCTCTCCGCCCACACGGGAAAATTTACTTGGCACGGACGACAGAGGACGGGATGTAGCCGCGCGCTTACTTTATGGCTTTCGAATTTCCGTGCTGTTCGCACTCGCGCTCACCATAACAAGCTCTTTTATCGGCATAACGCTGGGGGCACTGCAAGGCTATTTTGGCGGCACATTTGATATACTTTTTCAGCGCTTTATAGAAGTTTGGGCAGGAATGCCGTCCCTCTTTATGCTGATAATCCTCTCGTCCGTTGTTGAGCCTAACTTTTGGTGGCTGCTTGGCATCACGCTGTTGTTTGGCTGGATGAGCCTTGTCTCCATTGTACGCGCTGAATTCCTTCGTGCCCGTAACTTTGAATATGTACTCGCGGCCCGCGCCATGGGAATGAGCCATTCGCGCATCATGTTTGTACACATACTGCCAAACGCAATGACAAGCGCGCTCAGCTACCTGCCATTCATACTTGGCGGTTCCATCACGACTCTCACCTCGCTCGATTTTTTAGGATTTGGACTTCCCTCCGGTTCCCCGTCGCTGGGCGAGTTGCTTGCGCAAGGCAAAGCAAACCTCCACGCCCCGTGGCTCGGAGTATCCGCCTTTATGATACTTGCCGTCAGCCTTTCACTGCTGGTTTTTACCGGCGAAGCGGTGCGCGACGCCTTTGATCCGCGCAAAAGCCCTTAGTGTTTAACACTCACCGGACAATCGGATATTTCATGATGAAAAGCGATTGCCTCTCCCCGCTCAGCGTTTCTATCGAATTCACTGTTTAATGACTTGTCCCCAGCCGGCAGGGCGAATCTGGTTTTCTTTTGTTATGGGGCATACTGCCTGAATACCGCTGATTATTTCCAACTCGCCACCCCGGTAAACGAGACCGGGAGCCTTATATCTGTAAAACGTGTTTTTCCCATTTATGGCAAAGTAAGTAAACAGGTTTGCGTTATTCTCTGTAGAATCGCCATCAAGGACTTTATACCACGTTAACAAGTGACCAAGCTCGTGTGCGACAAAAATGCGAAGATCCCGATAATGATTTTCGGGATTGTAGGCAATTATCGCTCCAAATGGCAGCGGCCGCATGGTAGCTTTGCCGTTTTTAGGATTATTCTTCCACAAAATGATCCTGTATCGAGGCGCTTTCGGGTTTTTTGTACGGATTTTTTCAAAAATCAAGTCTTCCACAACGGAAACAAAATGCGCAAGGAACTTTTCCTGAATAAGCGGCAGGATTTCTTTGTTATAAATCTGATCATACGCCTCACAGAGGTCTTTTGGTACTTTAAAAACACTATTAAGCTCGTCTTTTATGTGGTTTTCGAGTGCCATCAGACTAAATCCCTCCATTTCCCGTCAAGAAAAAACTCCAGCTCTTCTCTATATATATCCTCGTCAGACAGCGACTCATCGCCGGGAGAGCCGAAAACTTCCTGTACCTGCATACTCTGGCGTAGAAGCATGGTTTTTACCGGGAGGTCGGTTATACTGAACTGATTGAAGACATTGTCAATAGCTGCTTCCGTTGAGCAGTCCGTGAGCATTTCCTTTACTTGCCCAATTTTTTTAATATCCTCTACTGTAACTGATAACATAAAACCCTCCAAAAGATTATTATAGATATATTTTAACATACCATTTAGAAAAATGATATAAAAAAATATAATTTATTCAAGCCCCACGCCAGCCCGCCAGCCCGCCAGCGGGTTCTCATGCGCTCCGCGCTAACATACCCAAAGCGGCCCTCACTCCGTGCCTCCGGTAAGGCAAGGGCGCTTGGCATACGCGGCTGCCCGCATGCTCACTGTTTACTGCTAACTGTTCACTGTTAATCATTCCTCATTGAAAAAAGTTTCTTTGAACAGGATAATAAAACAATGGACAGCGGTTCACTTGTTTTGATAATTTTTCGCTTGCTTTTTTCCGCGGCGGCGGCGCTTTCAGCTATCATAGTGTGGTCTAAAACACGCGATGCTGTATGGATGCTGCTTGTTCTGGGCGCTGTTTCGGCGTATGCGGGAACAGTCTATTCGGTTTTAGAGATATTCGGTATCACCGAAAATTTCTTTCCGGTGATAGGGACTGTTCCGGTCTT
>JAISCO010000216.1 GCA_031265535.1 Spirochaetaceae bacterium
TTTTTTCAAATTCACATAATTTTGACACATTTGTTGTATATGCTGTATTCATGGCAAGACAGCATTTTGGAGGCAAAAATGAAAATGCTCGGGCGGACGCGGCGGCAACGGAACGTAACGCAAAAATCATTTTTTTGAATTATCATAATTTTGACACAATCATTTGATAAATTGTGCAAATAAATGTTAATGAACGGAGTGAAAAAGATGGAGTTTTTAAGCCACTGGCATTGCATTGTTCCGGTGATTGTGATTGCGGTTGCCATGTTCTTGCTGAGTCTGGGCAAGAAAGACAAAAAATGACGCCGTTGGCGTTTAACAAATTTATCAGGAGTGAAAATGAAGAAGATTGCGGTCATTGCGGCTTTGATTCTGTTGGCGGCTGGAATAGCGGCAGTATACACCCAAACTGTAAGCGGAGACCGGCGGATTGGGGAGCGGCAAGCACCCCTCACCCTTAATGAAAGTGCCCGGCGCGGCGCTTACGGCAACGGGAATGGTTTTAACGGCGGCGGCGGATTCAGATGCCATTAACTATATTTTGGAGGTAAAAATAATGTGCTGCTCATCTTGTAAAGTTCCTGTTTTTTTTCGTAACGCTGTTCACAGGGAACGCAAGCCACTGTGGGACATGGAAAAGCGTCCGGAGAATGATGTCCCCAGGGATATGTACGGCAGGCCGCTTAAAACTGCCGCGGTAAAATGCGGGTTTGTAAAGAGGAAAAAATGAAAAATTGTTGTAAAGTATTGATTATGGCGGCGCTTATGGCGCTGGGGACTGGTTCTGTGTTCGCTCAAAGCGGGCCGCCTAATGGCGCGCTTAATGTGGTAAAACCGCCAATCAGCGACCGTGATTTAGAGATTCCGCTTGCGGAATTGACGGGAAACGCGGTATTTTATCCGGTGGACATTGAAGGGACGCGGCTTGAAATTCTGGCGGTAAGAGCGCCTGACGGGACTGTACGCACCGCGTTTAATACGTGTCAGGTGTGCTATTCTTCGGGGCGGGGTTTTTACAAGCAGCAGGGTACGGTGCTTGTCTGTCAGAACTGCGGCAACCGTTTTCGCATGAGTCAGGTGGAAACGCGCAGCGGCGGGTGCAATCCTGTGCCGATTTTCCCGCAATATAAAACGGTAACGGACAGCACCATTACCATTTCAAAAGATTTTTTGAAAGAGGCAAAACAGATTTTTGCCCGTTGGCGGCGGGGCTAAGCGGCATTGTCGACAAGTTAAGGTTTACTATAATCTGGCGAAAATGAGTGGGGGTAGCGTAGGAATTGCCGCATTGCGTCAATTCCTTTGGAAGTTTTGCTTTGCAAAACTCCACTAAAAATTATGCGGCAAGACCGGAGTGAGGGGGAGCCGTGTTGAAAATTTTGTCATTTATCACAAAATTTTGACATTTCGGAATCAATGCGCTTCCCCCTTTTAAGTTTCCGGCATTGGAATGACCGTTGGTAACAGCGCTAAAAGGCGGACAGGGGGTAAAATTAAATGTTAAGGAGTAAAAGATGCAAACGCAGACATTGGCAATCGGCGGGATGACCTGCGCGGCTTGTTCGGCGCGGGTGGAAAAAGCGATACTCAAGGTGGGGGGCGTCGGGAACGCTTCCGTAAATCTTGCCACGGAAAAGGCTACGGTGTCTTACGACCCGTCAGTTGTGCGCATAACGGCGATAAAAGAGGCGGTAGTGAAGGCGGGTTACACGGTGCTGGACCCGCGGGAGGCTACTACAGACAAGGACAGGCTGCGCAAAGAAAAGGAGGTAAAAACCCTTTGGACAAAATTTATTGTCGCCGCCTCGTTCGGTTTTGTGCTGCTGTATATAGCCATGGTGCCGATGATAAAGGTTTTTACCCTGCCGTTCCCAAAGGTTCTTGCCCCGATGAACTTTCCTTTATTGTACGCGCTGGCGGAACTTTTGCTGGTCATACCAATAATAATCGCGGGGAATAAATTTTATACGGTGGGCTTCAAAAATATATTTCACGCAAGCCCTAACATGGACAGCCTAATCGCTATCGGAACATCGGCGGCGGTGATTTATAGCTGCTACAACCTCGTCCAAATAGCGCGGGGGGACTTTAACGCGGTGGAATCCCTCTACTTTGAGACCGCAGGCGTGATTATCGCGCTGATACTGCTGGGGAAATCACTCGAAGCGGTGTCGAAGGGGCGCACGGGCGAGGCGATTAAGCGCCTTATGGGGCTTGCTCCAAAGACGGCGACTGTCATCATGGATGACGGCGCGGGCGGATCCGTTGAAAAAGAGATTCCCATCGACGCGGTAGTTCCGGGTGATATTATCCTTGTTAGGCCGGGCGCGAAAATCCCTGTGGACGGCATAGTTGTTGACGGGCAAAGCGCCGTTGACGAGGCTATGCTTTCAGGCGAAAGTATGCCGGTGGACAAGAAGGCCGGCGATCCGGTCTATGGCGCGACTATAAACGCGAACGGCGTACTGCGTTTTAGGGCGGAAAAAGTCGGCGGGGATACGGCGCTGGCTCAGATCATCAAACTTGTGGAGGACGCGCAGGGGTCCAAAGCGCCCATAGCCCAGCTTGCGGACGTGGTTTCCGGTTATTTTGTGCCGATTGTATGCGCAATCGCGCTGGTTTCCGGCATCGCTTGGTTTGCCGCGGCGTCCGCCGGGCTTATAAACCCGCCGGAAGGCAAAACTGTGTTGGAATTTTCCCTTAGCATTTTTATTTCCGTGCTGGTAATCGCCTGCCCCTGCGCTCTCGGCCTTGCGACGCCCACAGCCATCATGGTTGCCACCGGCAAAGGCGCGGAGAACGGCATACTGATTAAGGGCGGCGAGGCGCTGGAAACTACCCACAAGATAAACACGATTGTCTTTGATAAAACAGGGACGCTGACAGAGGGCAAGCCCGAAGTTACCGATATTATCGTTTTGGATGAGGCTGATTGCGCTCGAAAACCGGAGGCTGCCAACGAGTCCGCCGATGAATCCGCCAATAAGAATGCGCCGCCCGCCTTGTCAAAAGATATGCTGCTGCAGATAGCCGCCTCCGCCGAAAAGGGATCGGAGCATCCGCTGGGACAGGCGATCGTCAACGGTGCGCAAAACAAGGGGCTGTCGTTATATAACGCTGAGGCTTTTCAGGCTTTACCCGGACGCGGTATCGAAGCGGCGGTAAACGGATGCGCGGTGCTGGCTGGAAACCGTAAGTTGATGGAGGAGCGGAATATCCCGTTTGCCGCGCTGGAGACTGCGGGCGATAGTCTCGCGGACGAGGGCAAGACGCCGATGTACATTGCGCTTGACGGAAAGCCCGCCGGGATTGTGGCGGTGGCGGATGTGCTTAAAAACAGCAGCAAGGATGCGGTGCGGATTCTTCGCGGCATGGATATTGATGTGGTGATGATTACCGGCGATAACAAAAAAACCGCCGCCGCCATAGCCGGGCAGACCGGCATAGACCGCGTGCTGGCGGAAGTGCTGCCGCAGGACAAATCCGCCGAGGTAAAGAAGCTGCAAGCAGAGGGGAGCGTTACCGCCATGGTCGGGGACGGCATTAACGACGCTCCGGCGCTTGTTCAGGCGGATGTCGGTATAGCGATAGGCAGCGGCGCGGATGTCGCGATGGAATCCGCCGATATTGTCCTGATGCATAGCGACATAATGGATGTTCCCACCGCCATCAATTTGAGTAAGCGGACTATACGCATCATCAAGCAAAATCTGTTCTGGGCATTTGGCTACAACAGTCTTGGCATCCCCATAGCGGCGGGCGTGCTTTATTTGTTCGGCGGGCCGCTTTTAAACCCAATCTTTGCCGCCGCCGCCATGAGTATGAGTTCAGTCTCGGTGCTGACCAACGCGCTGCGTCTAAAGCGCTTCAAAACGGCTAAAAACCGCAAAAATAGCGCTAAAAAATAGCGCCCCAAAAAAGAATAGAAGGAAAATAAAATGAAATCAAAACTTGTTTTAACTGTCGCCAATATCGCCGCCGTCACGTTGACGGCTTTCTTAACCGCCGCGCTGCTTTCCTGCGGAAAGCTTGATGTGGTAGGGAACGGTTCTGTTACGGCGTTTAATCAGTTGCTGCAACAGATTCCCGCTGAGGATGACGCGGTAAACGCCGGATGGTCTATCGCCGCTCCTGACCACAGCGCCCGTTTCATCTGGAGCCGCGGCTATGCGGAAAGTCCCGTTTACGATGTAATGATTGAATTTGACGCGGCCCCGTTCATAGCCGCCGGTCTTTCCCCCGAAAAGCTGCCGGAAAATTATGTTTTTTCAAACGGCGTTATCAAGACGGGGATAAAATTTGACGGCGCAAAGCCTAAATCCACAGGCGAAACCGGCCCGCTTGCCGCTTACGAACATATCGTTAAGCTGCACAGGCAGCTAATCGGCTATCACGGCGCACTTGACCACTATGGCGTAAACTTGGGCGGCGGCAACCTGTTTGAGTGGGCCAAAGACATGACAACCAACGACAAGGATATGGTGTTCGTCCTCGCCCCCGCCCCGTTTGCCGCCGCCGGAGCGGACATTTCCCAAATAGAAGGCTGGCTGTTCGCGCCTGTTACCGTCGATGATGAAAACGGCAAACCCGTACAAGTAGACAAACTTCTGAAACCGTTTGACCTGCCCCCGCCCCCGCCCGCCAGCGGGTTCTAAGTACGCTCCGCGTTAGCATACCGGAAGCAAACGTTACTCCGTGCCGTCGGGTCCGATAAAAGCGGTTAGCATACGCGGCTGCCTGCATTGCTAATTGTTAATTACTAACTGCTAATTGCTAACTGCTAATTTTACCAAAGGGTGGGCGCTTTGTCAGCAATTCCGATTTCAAAAACTTTAAGTCTATATTATATAACGATTTATATTTCTAAATCATTATTGCTGCGTTTTTTCTGTTTCCGTTGGACAAATTTTGCTTGCTGTTTTAAAATGGGAATTGTTGCAGCGAACAGTGTGGATTTGTTAATTTCATTAACGGAGATGGAAATGATGATAAATAAAAAGACTATTGTGTTAATGCTGTTGGTTCCGGCTCTTTTTTCCTGCGCCACCACGGGCGGGGACAGTGCCGGAAAATTCCTTGACCAGTCTATTGCCGACTTTGACAAGGCCATACTGCTCGACCCAAATGATGCTGAGGCGTACAGAGGCCGGGGCGCCGCCTACGCTGGCAAAGGGGAGTATGACAAAGCCATAGCCGACTACAACCAGGCGATACGGCTCAACCCCAATTTTGCTGAGGCGTACAGAGGCCGGGGCGCCGCTTATCGTTACAAAGGGGATGATGACTTGGCCATCGCTGACTACAGTCAGGCCATACGACTCGACCCCAATTTTGCCTTAGCGTACTTTGGCCGAGGTACCACCTACTTTATCAAAAGAGATAATGACT
>JAISCO010000222.1 GCA_031265535.1 Spirochaetaceae bacterium
GGGTGATGTGCTGGAAATTACCGGTTTATACGCGCTTCTTGACGATTTATCCGGCGATGCCTCAGGCGAATCTTTGTCTATGCCGGTGTTCAATAAAACTAAGGGTGAAACTTATGCCATGCGTCTTGATGCCCCGCCACCCGCCAGCGGGTTTAAATGCGCTCCGCGGCAGCGTCCCCATAGCAAACTTTGCTCCGTGCCTTAGGGTTTGAAAAAAGCGCTTTGCATACGCGCCCGCCAGCCCCGCCAGCGGGTTTAAAGTCCGCTACGCGGCAGCGTCCCCATAGCAAACTTTACCCCGTGCCTTAGGGTTTGAAAAAAGCGCTTTGCATACGCTCCCGCCAGCGGGTTTACGTGCGCTCCGCTTCAATCCCTTGCCCACACCCGCCAGCCCCGCCAGCGGGTTTACGTGCGCTCCGCGCCGGCATACCGCATGTAGCTTTCACTCCGTGCCTTAGGGGCCGAAAACGGCACTTTGCATACGCGGATGACAGCCTTATCATTGCTCATTGTTAATTGCTAATTGCTAATTTATTGCGTGGTATTGACAAAACATTAAAAAATATTAATATGGATGTATGGACGTTGACATTATATGAGAAAAAATTAATCATAATCAGTGATGTATATATAGAATCAAGGTATCCTGGAGATTTAGGACTTTTACCTGACGGTATGCCTACTAATGAACAAGCAAAAGTATTTATAGAATATAATCAAAAAAATAAGGTAGCTTTATCATGGAAACAGCATATAAATTGAGAAATTCAAAATTCGGTCCCAGGGTGGTCGATGCGCTGAAAAAGCGGTATTTCGACGCATGGTATTTTGACGATCCGGCGGAAGCGGCGGATATGCTTGTATCCCTTATTCCAAAAGAACATTTGGTTTCTTGGGGCGGTTCTATGACAGTTGTAGAATTAGGTATTCAGGAACGACTAGCGAAAGAAGGGTTCAATTTAATTGATAGGGATAAAGCCTCCAATTTTGAAGAAAGAGTAGAATTAATGCGTAAGGCTTTGTTATGTGACACTTTTCTCTGTGGTAGTAATGCCATAAGCGAAGATGGACAGCTTGTAAATATTGACAATTACGGTAACAGGACCGCGGCGATGATTTTTGGGCCAAAACAGGTAATTGTAGTGGCAGGGATAAACAAAGTAGTAAAGACTGTTGAAGATGCAATAGTACGCGCGAGGACTATCGCCGCTCCATTGAATATACAACGTTTTCCCGATATTGCTACTCCATGCAACAAAACCGGAAGCTGTGCAAACTGCGTTACCCAAGATTCAGTATGTAATTATTTTGTAACCATCAGACTTTGTAAGCCCGCAGGACGGATAAAAGTAATATTAGTAGGGAAAAATTTAAGTTTTTAAAATGTAAGGAAGATACAATAAAGTATTTTACTTCTGTTTTCAAAAAAAATAATTAAGAAAAAAATATAGATAAAAACAAATGGCGTACGGCACTACTGCACATAACTCGGCAGCTTTGCTGCCGAGGACTGTTTACGCCGCCCCCCTTCTCGGGCTTGGCCTCCATTCGCACGGCTTATTCCGGCATATTGCCTGCCCCCGTAATGCTGCGCATTTGCTTATCAGGGCGGCCAAAACGTCGTCAAACCGTAGGTTTGCAGCAGCCGGAGTTATGCGAAATAATTTTTTGAAAAGTGTCTAAAAAGTCATACGCCAATATACATAAAATTTTTGCAAATATCTATTGACATGGGGTTATACCAATGTTATACTATAAATATGAAAACAGCAATTTCATTACCGGATCAAGTTTTTTATGAAGCAGAAGAAACTGCCCATTATATGGGTATTTCTCGGAGCAAATTTTATTTGAATGCTTTATTGGAATATTTGGAAAAGAATAATCGTAAAAAAATCACTGAAAAATTAAATGAAGTATATAATGACGATTATTACAAAGAATTTAAACTAATTGAACATGCAGGACTTGAAAGTATAAGGGAAATAACCAAAAATGATACGTGGTGAAATATGGTGGGCAGATTTTGGAATTCCCTTTGGAAGTGAAGCCGGTTTCAGGCGTCCTGTTCTTATAGTACAAGATGACGCATTTAATGAAAGTCGAATTAGGACTATTGTTGTATTGCCTTTAACTACAAATTTGCGATTATTAGATGCTCCGGGGAATGTGCTTGTAAATAATAAAGAATCAAAATTGGGTGAAGACTCGGTGATATTAGTTGCACAATTTTATGCGTTAGACAAACAAAAATTTATTGAACGAATATCGAAAATAAAACAAGAGACAATGAAAAAGGTAGAAAATGGGATGATGTTTGTTCTTGGTATAAATAAATAAAAATGTAAAGCAAAAAATTACGTCGTCTAACAGTTCTGTTTACGCGCCCCAGCTGCGCTGGGGACGCCGCCTTTTGCGGTTCCGGAATTCTGTTCGTCTAGATAAGTCGCTTCGCTCCATTCCCACGCCGTTGTTCCGGCACATTTTGCCAGCCCCGGCCGCGCTTCCTGTGGAAGCGATGCTTCGCAAAGCCCTTATCCGGGCTGGCAAACCATCGCATACAGCCGGAACGTTATACCGATATTCTGCGGCTTCAATTCTATCGCAGCTTTGGTAAAAAGCAATGCCGGTCTTTTAAACTTTTTTCGTTTTTCAGGACAAAATCATTTCCGTCCTATTATTTGATAGGATTAGGCAAGATATTGATAGGATTGTGTCTAAAATTCCTCTGCTACCGCCGGTATCCTAAACAGCAAGAAAATATTTAGGAGAAATCGTAGTTATGAAAAAAGTATTTTTACTTTCCGTGTTTACTCTATCGTTTACGCTTTCCGTATGCGCTCAAAACAACGGCGCAAACACCGCAGTACAAGGGGGAAATGTGAAAATCAAAATAACAGCCGGAAATACGGTATTAACCGCTGCTTTGCTCGATAACGCGACCGCCCGCGCCTTTGTCGACAAACTGCCTTTAACCGTCCTCATGTCCGACCTGTATAGCCGTGAAATGTGCTATCACTTCCCGGACGCATTACCAACGGACAATGTGCGAACCGCCGGATATGAAGCAGGAGAAATAATCTACTGGCCGCCACGCCACAGCCTTGTCATCATGTACGCGCAGAATGGCGAGCGTTTCAGTATGCAGAAAATAGGGCGTATTGATTCCGGCGTTGAAGTTTTCAAAAGTACCGGAAATGTAACGGTAACATTCGAGGCGCTGCCATGAAAATGTTTTTACTTTTTTCATTCACTCTTTTTGCTGCTGTTTCCGCCGTAGCGCAAAACCGCTTTCCCAGTGATTTTGTCCTCATTAAAGGCGGAATATTCACGATGGGAAGCCCCGCGTCGGAGCCGGAGCGCGGGACGGACGAAACCCAGCACCGCGTAACTGTGGGAGATTTTTATATCGCAAAATCATCTGTAACCCAGCGTGAATACAGCCGGCTTATGGGCAATAACCCCAGCGAATTTAAGGGAGACAATCTGCCTGTTGAAAATGTAACATGGTTTGACGCGGTACGTTTCTGCAATGCTCTAAGTATGCGGGAAGGATTGACACCCGCCTACACCATTTCAGGTGAAGCCGTTACATGGAACCGCAACGCCAACGGTTATCGCCTTCCAACAGAAGCCGAATGGGAATACGCCTGCCGCGCCGGTACAACAACGCCGTTTAACATAGGCAACAACATCACCGATAAAGAGGCGAATTGTTACAATAACTACGGCTATAACAACAATTCGTCAGGCCGTGTTACCGGAGGCTACCGGGGAAGGACAACGCCGATAAATAGTTATACGGCGAACAATTGGGGTCTGTTTGATATGCACGGCAATGCGGCGGATTGGTGCTGGGACTGGTACGGCGAATACGGCGCAAACGCGAAAACCAATCCCACAGGCCCGGCGGCAGGCACATTGAGGGTAAACCGGGGCGGCGGCTGGAATGACTTCCCCAAGCACATACGATCCGCCTATCGCGCCGCCACGCCGCCCGGCAACTACAGTTTTAATCTTGGTTTCCGGCTTGCGCGGACACCCGAAAAAGCATAGATGATGACCGTGTTGTCTATGAAAAATCATACTTATAAGGAGAATACTATGTCTATAAATGGGATATTAATCGGGGCTATCGCTTTTTTTACAATCGGTGTTTTTCACCCGCTTATTATTTATGGCGAATACCATTTTGGAACGAAATTATGGCCGGTTTTCCTTTTTGCCGGAATAATTTTGTGCGCCGTATCGCTGTTTGTTGAAAATACTGTTTTTAGCGGCGCTCTTGGAATAATCGCCTTTAGTTGTTTTTGGAGCATCGTTGAATTATTCAACCAGAAAAAGAGGGTTGACCGGGGCTGGTTTCCTAAAAAACCAGCCGACATCATTGGTTCAACAAACAACGAAAAAATGGCGCAATAATTTTTTTGGCTGATGAAAATCGGTATACAATATTTGTTTAAGGAAAAATAAGAATGAAGAAACCTTTAATTTTTGCCTTGATAGTATCGGGGCTTTTTTGTTTGGAGGCAACAATGGAACTGAACGCGCAAAGCCAAACAGGGATACAAAAAATCCTTGTAGCGTATTTTTCGTGGGGCGGGAATACCCGCGGCATCGCGCAGCAAATTCATCAGAGGGCAGGCAGAGACCGCAGTTCTATCGAATTGTTTGAAATCCAATGTGTTACCCCTTATTCCCGGAATTACAACACCTGCCTTGACGAAGCCTTGCGTGACCAAAGGGCAAACGCCCGCCCCGCCCTCAGAACCCATGTCGGCAACATAGCGCAATACGATGTTATTATGCTTGGTTATCCCAACTGGTGGGCTTCAATCCCAGCGCCTATCGCCTCATTTCTTGATGAATACGATTTAGCGGGGAAAACTATCATTCCCTTTTGCAGTCACGGGGGCGGACGTTTCGGGCAGTCTCTTACCGCCATTGCCAAACTTGAGCCGGGGGCGAAAATAGGCGATGCCCTTTCCGTTCATTATTCAGGCGGTAGCACCCTTGCCAATGATATAACGGCGTGGCTTCGCAAAAACGGAATAACGGCGCGATGAACGGCAAACTCGCGGCGCGTCTCATACTCGATATTGCGTTTACCGTTCTGTTATTGTGCGCCCTTATGTATCGCGTAACCGGGGACACCGCTCATGAATGGATAGGCGTTGCCGTGTGCGCGGTATGTATTGCTCATAATGTCCTTAATTGGAAATGGTACAAAAACATTTTCAAGGGCACATACAATCTGCGGCGCAGCGTGTTGACCGCCGTTAATCTATTGCTTGCGCTTGCTTTTGCCTTACTACTCATTACCGGACTGTTACATTCCCGAACCGTGCTTGCGTTCCTGCGTTTGCCCGGCGGCATGATGTTACGGCAAATACACACAACCGCCGCCTA
>JAISCO010000233.1 GCA_031265535.1 Spirochaetaceae bacterium
CTCTGATACTTCCCGTTGGCCACGTCCTCCACCAACCTCAGCTTAAATGCCTCGCTGTACCTTACCACATCTTTCATCTTTCCTCTCCTCATATGACAACTTTAAACCAGGACGCGACAGAAGAGGTAAGAAGGAAGAGGTAAGAAGGAAGAGGTAAGAAGGAAGAGGTAAAGGATACTTTTTACCCGTTACTTTTTACCTTTTACTTAGCATGAGTTCGATTGGAGGTTAGTTCCGCGAATAAAGGCTGCGGACATCCTCAAGGGTTGCCGGAAAGACCTGTGTCTCGCCCGGTCTTGTCTTCAGATTGATAAGCGCGAAAATACGCAGAGGTTTCAATCTTCCTTCAATTTGAAGCGGGGGCATTTCCTGAACAACAATATATTTCTGCGTCAAACGCTGCGCGCTTTCGCTCATCAATATATCGGTATCAAAAACAATATTTCGCGCCTTGGCTATGTCCGCTATTATCATGGCTTCGCCTATCAAAACATGCCGCGAACGCTCATCACAATCCGCTATTCCATCAATAAATTCCCCGCTGCTTATGCCGCAGAAAAATTTCAAGCACGGTTTGCCCGCCGCCTCACGCGCCTTGTTAAGCTCGTACATGGACACGCGCATCATCAAAGCGCAGCGTACGGCGTTTAATGCGTCATGCCCCGCATTGCCGCTTGTAGAAAGAGATCCCCAGTGCGCCATAAGCGCTCCATCGGGCAGTTGTTCAAGACTGCCGTTTGTTTTTTTAACGCAAAGGTCGGCACGCCCGGCATAATCGTTGATTAACGCAAGCGCTTCCGTTGGCTCCAAGTGTTCCGCGGTACTGTTAAATGCTTCTATTTCTGATAAAAGTACCGTCGCTTTTTTATACCCGGCTTCGGCGGGCAAAATCCCCTCAAGGCTTTGCCGGGCAAGCCGCATATCGGCAAAACGGCTTACGGTTTCCAATTCATGTTTAACGCCGTCAGACAGCTTTGGGTTTTTCAAAGATATGTTGATGCTTTTTGTAAATGATATAAGCATAAGCGCAAGGAAAAAAATCACGGCGGCGGCTATAATGGCGGCGCGTTTCGCGGCAAACATAAGGCCGCTTAAAGCCTCACTATAAGACATTTCTGTAACCAGCATCGCGGGAACAGACTTCAGCTTTGTGTACGCGCCAAGCATACGCAGCCCGCCGGAAACATAAGTCTGCCGCCCGCTGTCCTGTGCGCCTAAAAGCATATTCTTGATAAAATAATGCTTCGAAAGATTATCATGCCGCAAACCATATTCATAGTGAAGAAGCGCGCCCCCTTCCATGTCGACGCAATACGTTATCCGCGGTCCGGTTTCGGATATACTCTCTAACATGGGATAAAAGAACACAAGCGCGGCGCGTCCCCGGTACGGAAAAACCATCACCAGCAGCGGAAAACCAAAAATGCTCTCACCGTTTAATACCGTTTTACTGCCATTTTGCGCCGCGTTAAGCGCATCTGTGTGCATTTCCGTAAAAATATCAATCAGATCCGGCTTCACGTTATTGTCGCTAAAAAACTTGTCGTTAATAAAAGTCGTATATTCACTTCTTTCCGGCCGGGCATTATCGTAAAGCGCCACCGCGGCCGTATATGGATTGTTTTCAAAAAACAAAAGCGCCGGGCCGCCGCCTGAATCCGCCGCACCAGCCGTTTCCAGCAGAGCAAACGAAGCGTAATGAATGTTGGAAAAAAATATGTCAAGCGCGGCGGCTGCCTGCCGGTTTACAACAGCGTTTTCAATACCGGCGTTTTCCAGAGTTTCGTCATACAAAAACTTTCCGGCAGCCGTGAATATAATACAAACTGAAAGAACATATACCGCCGCCAATAAGCCGGCGCGTTTTTCGCCATCAGTCTTTGCTTTATCAGGAAATTTAACTGGTCCGCCGCTATTTGCCATATATCGGGTCACCAACCTGAGTCAATATTGGACTTGTTCGGCAACGTGAGCAGGTTCATTGTTAGTTGCCGCGGGACTAAAGTCCGCCAAGTCGTTTTAAGCGGAATTTTGCGCGGAAACTGAAGTCCCCGAACAACTCTATTATCCTTTTCAAAAATAAGCGCTAAATAATTGTATATACGTCCAATAGTTTCTTTTATCATGGCATTCGAACTTGTTCCAAAACCCGGTTGGTTTTGGAACAGCCTCATTCGATAATTTTTACAACTAAACCGGATATGCTCAGGTAATACGCGCGCTAACCTGTATAATATCTGAGACTGCGTCTTTGTCATTAACATGAAATTCTTTTTTAACACCACAATCAACGTTACATATTCCAAAGCCGCCGCCGCACGGAACGAGGCTTGTTCTTTAAAACAAGCCATTTTGCCCAAAGCTGCCTACGGGAAAATTGCTGAATTATCTTCATCACGATTGGCGGGTTGTACTGTAATTTTACACCCGAAACTTGCGGCTCAACCGCCATATAGTAAGCTCATAAAATATCATTATTGCTAAAATAAAAAAACTATTCTACCCCGCCAGCGGGTTTAACATACGCTCCGCGTTAGCGTCTTGCCGCCCCTCGCTGGGGGCGGAGCGGACTTAGGTTTGACAGCGGCACGCTCAAAATTTTACCTTCAATCCGATAATTCGTGTTAATTCGCGTAATTTGTGGCTCATATTCTGATTCAGGAGGGGTGCGCTGTTTCCCCGCATCATTACAAACCGTTGCCCTATAGTCGCGCCCTCAGCCCCCGCCTGCCTACAGGTCTTCCATGCCCCCTTATGGGCGGTTACAGCAATTCCGATTTCTGGAAAATCCCGGATTTGATATAGTTTCAACGGCACTTTTTTGATTTTGGGCGCATTTTTGCTCCGTAATGTACTTTTTCCTTTTTCCCTTTTCCTTTTTACCTATTCGCGGCGGCCATCCGTGTTGCGCTGATTTTTGTTTTGAAATCGGAATTGCTAGGGCGGTTAATAATTTTCTTTACTAAATTGAATTTGCGGTATATTATCAAAATGACAGGCGCTTTTTGTCCTGAAAATTTAATTTATTTGGAGGTTTTTTTGATGAGCATTTCTGCAAAAAACATTCCCGATTTTGTGTCCGTACTGGCAAGCAAGGCGGCTGTACCGGGCGGCGGCGG